>JBDUBN010000612.1:0-1644 GCA_040004085.1 Novosphingobium sp. | reverse complement strand
ACATGGACGAGACGGATGAACTGATTACCGCGTGGACGCAGTTGCACGATAGTGCAGAGGCGTTCGAGCTAGCCAAGCGGGCCCGTGTCCCCTGCGCCCCTGTGCGAAAATTGATGGATGTCTGGCATGATCCGCACATGCTCGAACGCGGAATGCTCGAGTGGGTGGATCATCCCCGCCTGGGGCGGGTCGTGCTGCCCAACAGTCCTTTGCGCATTCATGGTGCCGATAAGGTTGATCAAGTCCCGGCGCCTGAACTGGGTGAGCATACCGCAAGCATTCTCACGCAGATGCTGGGCATGTCGGAGGCGGAGATTGCCGAGCTGCGACGGACGCAGGCGATTTGATGACCCCGGCGAACGGCGTGCGGGGAAGAGGATTTTGCAGATTCGGAGGAGAGACAAATGACTGACATGGGTTCGTTCGGTGCCTGGGAGCTTCCAGAGGAGCTCCGCGCGCTCAAGGACATCACCCGGCGGTTCATGGACGAGGAAGTCGCGCCGCTCGAAAACCAACTGCCGCACGATACCTACAAATTCCCGCCCGAGCTGCTGAAGCCGTTGCAGGACAAGGCCCGCAAGCTCGGCCTCTATGCCTTTCGCGCGCCGGGCAAGTATGGTGGCGCCGGGCTGAACCTGCTGGCCCAGGCGGTTGTCGCTGAGGAGGGCGCGCGCTGCCGCATGGGCTCATACACCTGGGGCGGCGGGGCCTTTGGTGACGATCCACCCGACATCATCTGGTGCGGCAACGAAGATCAGATTCAGCGGTGGGGGGTCCCTACCGTGAAGGGCGAGCGGAAGGCCTGGATCGCGATCAGCGAGCCCTCGGGCGGTTCCGACCCGGCCCGAGCGATCAAGACTCGTGCCGTGCGCGACGGCGACGACTACGTCCTGAACGGCTCCAAGACCTGGATCACCGATGCGGCCAACCGCGACTGGGGCATTGTCTTCGCGCGTACCGGCGATGCAGCCGACCGCCGGGGGATTACCGCCTTCATCGTCGAAAACGGGACGCCCGGACTGTCATTCAACGAGATCAAGGTCATTCGCTCTTACTCGCCCTACGAGGTTTACTTCAGCGATTGCCGCATACCGGCGAGCCAGCGGCTCGGCGAAGAGGGCGAAGGGTTCAAGCTCGCCGACCGGTTTCTGGCCGACAACCGCATTGCCTATTCGGCCAATACACTGGGCACCGCCCAAGCCGCGCTCGAACTGGCGATCGATTGGGTCAAGCAGCGCCACGCCTTCGGCTCCGCGCTCGCTGACAAGCAGGCGATCCAGTGGATGGTCGCCGACAGCGAGATGGAAATCCGGGCTGCGCGCCTGCTCGTCTACCAGGCCGCATGGAAGGGTGATCTGGGCCAGCCGTTCAAGCTTGAAAGCTCCATCGCCAAGGTGACGGCAACAGAAACCGCCGGCCGGGTGGTCGACCGCTGCATCCAGATGTTCGGCGGGCTCGGCGTGACCCAAGCGATGCCGCTCGAGCGGTGGTATCGGGAATTGCGGATCAAGCGGATCGGAGAGGGGCCGTCCGAGGTGCATCGTATGGTGGTGGCGCGCGAACTGCTGGGGACGAGGCGGTGATTGCCTGGCGGATGCGTTGACATTTGGCCGCCGATGCCCTTGGTCGCAATCCATTCGGAGG
>JBDUBN010000611.1:0-1644 GCA_040004085.1 Novosphingobium sp. | reverse complement strand
AGGATGTGCGCGCGGCCTTCCTTGGCCTGATGCAGAGCGGCTTCGAAGATTTCGCGGGTGATCCCGGCAACCTTGATGTCCATCTGCATCGTGGTGATACCTTCCGACGTACCGGCCACCTTGAAGTCCATGTCGCCCAGGTGATCTTCATCACCCAGAATGTCGGACAGCACGGTGAACTTGTCGCCTTCGAGGATCAGGCCCATGGCGATGCCCGAGACCGGACGGGTCAGCGGCACGCCGGCATCCATCATCGACAGCGCGCCGCCGCAGACGGTTGCCATTGATGACGAGCCGTTCGACTCGGTGATGTCGGACACCACGCGGATCGTGTACGGGAACTCTTCCTTGGCGGGCAGCACTGCGCGCAGCGCACGCCATGCCAGCTTACCATGGCCGGTATCGCGGCGGCTTGGTGCGCCGAAACGGCCCACTTCGCCCACCGAATAGGGGGGGAAGTTGTAGTGCAGCATGAAGTTCGAATATGTCAGGCCTTCCAGCCCGTCGATCATCTGCTCGCTCTCGCGGGTGCCCAGCGTGGTGGTGCAGATCGCCTGCGTTTCACCGCGCGTGAACAGCGCCGAACCGTGCGTGCGCGGCAGGAAACCGACGATCGATTCGATCGGGCGAACCTGACGGGTGGTGCGGCCATCGATGCGGGTGCCGTCCTTGAGGATGGCGCCGCGAACGATCTCTGCTTCCAGCTTCTTGACGACCTTGCCGGCTGCCATCTGGGTCTGGCCATCTTCGCCAGCGAATGCTTCCTTGGCCTTGGCGCGAACCGCGTTGAGTGCGTTGGAACGCTCTGACTTGTCGGTCAGCTTGTAAGCGGCAGCAATGTCGCCGCCGACTACGCCCTTGAGCTTGTCCTTGATCGCCGAGTTATCGGTGACAGCAACAGCCCAAGGCTCCTTGGCAGCCTTTTCAGCCAGATCGATGATCAGGCCGACAACCTTCTTGATCTCGTCATGTGCGAACAGCACGGCGCCGAGCATGATCTCTTCCGAAAGCTCCTTGGCTTCGGATTCAACCATCATCACGGCATTGCCGGTGGCGGCAACGACCAGATCCAGCGCGCCCGCAGCAGCGGTTTCCTGCTTGGGGTTCAGCGTGTATTCGCCGTCAACATAGCCGACACGCGCCGCACCGATCGGGCCCATGAACGGCAGACCCGAAATGGTCATCGCCGCCGAGGCCGCGATCAGCGCCAGAATGTCAGGCTCGATCTCGCCGTCAAAGCTCAGGACCTGAGCGATCACGTTGATCTCGTTGTAGAAGCCTTCGGGGAACAGCGGGCGGATCGGACGGTCGATCAGGCGGGAAACCAGCGTTTCCTTTTCGGTCGCGCCGCGTTCGCGCTTGAAAAAGCCACCCGGAATGCGTCCGGCGGCGAAGAACTTTTCCTGATAGTGCACGGTCAGCGGGAAGAAGTCCTGGCCTTCTTTGACCGACTTGGCGGCGGTTACCGCGCAAAGCACAACAGTTTCGCCATAAGTGGCGAGGACCGCGCCGTCTGCCTGACGGGCAATGCGGCCGGTTTCCAGAGTGAGGGTCTTGCCGCCCCACTCCATCGATACGGTTTTAACGTCGAACATGAATTTTCCTTATGAACCCGCGCAGCCCTATGCGGCGCGGGGCCTCTGT
>JBDUBN010000610.1:0-1644 GCA_040004085.1 Novosphingobium sp. | reverse complement strand
GAGCCTTACGATCGCTTTCGTGGCCGCTTGATGCTGCCGATCGAGGATGCGCGCGGGCGGGTGATCGCCTTCGGGGGGCGCATTCTGGATGCGGCCAAGACCGACGCTCCTAAATACCTGAACTCTCCCGACACGCCGCTGTTTGACAAGGGCCGCACGCTCTACAACCTGCACCGCGCCGGGCCGCTATCGCGCCAGACTGGGCGGCTGGTGGTAGTCGAAGGTTATATGGACGTGATCGCGCTGAGTGCGGCGGGAATCGGCGATTGCGTCGCGCCGCTAGGCACCGCGCTGACCGAGAGGCAGATCGAACTGCTGTGGCGCATGGTCGAGGCGCCGGTGCTGTGCTTTGACGGCGATGCAGCGGGCCAGCGCGCCGCGATGAGGGCCATTACGCGCGCCCTGCCCCTGCTCCGCCCGGCACACACGTTGCGCATTTGCCAATTGCCTGCGGGCATGGACCCCGACGATCTGGTCAAGCGCGATGGTCAGGCGGCGATGGAAGACCTGCTTTCGGACGCCAAGAGCTTGATCGAAACGCTGTGGCAATATGAACTGGCCGCCGCTCCGCTGACCGGACCAGAAGAAAAGGCGGGCCTAAAAGCGCGGCTGATGGCGCATGTCGAAACGATTGCCGACGCCGATATCAAATCGCTTTACCGCCGCGATCTGACGGAGCGGTTTTCCGCCTTCGCCTTCCCGCGCCGCGAATTTACGCCCCGCGAGTTTACGCCGCGCCCACCAGCACAGCGTGGGCGATTTCAGCGTCCTGAAATTACCCCGATCCCATCGGCGGACACCGCCCAGCGGCTCCATTACGCCACTGGCAAGGGCGGACGCGACGGGCTGACGTCGGCGGTACTGGCCGGTTTTGTGCGCTATCCGGAGCAAATTGCCCGCCACGCTGATGCCTTGGCTGGCATCACCGTTGGCAGTCAGGCGCTCGATCATTTGCGAAATGCGCTGCTTGATGCCAGCGACAGCGGCCAAGCCCTTGAAACTGCGGTGCTGACCACCACATTGGCAGCGAGGGGTATCCTTGTGCCCGGCCCTGATGATTATGCAAAGATCAATTTCCCCTTTTTGCGAAGCGGGGTTGATCAGGTCATTGCGGTTGAGGCGCTGGATGCCGCGATGGCGGTGCTGGTCGAAGGCCCGGCGCTTGAGGCAGCGATTGTCGCTGCGACCGAGCGGTTCGATATCGACGAACAGACCCGATTGCGGGAGCGAAAACAGGATCTGGACGACCGGTTGAAAGCGCGGTTGCGCGATTAGCTGTTGGTAAATTCAGACCAGTTGACATGAACACTGGAATTCCTCTCGCGTCTGCGCCATGGCCCGGATTGAGAGGCAAATGTTATAATTATAGCGCGCCTGATTGATCGGGCAGCCTCACGGAAATTGGTGAAAAATGGACGAAGAACTGAGCGGCAACGAGAAGGAAGGCGGCGAAGCACCGCTGTTGGACCTGAACGAAGCATCGATCAAAAAGCTGATTGCCCGGGCCAAACGGCGCGGCGTGATCACTTATGACGAGCTGAACGAAGCGCTGCCGCAGGATCAGATGACCTCGGAACAGATCGAAGACGTGATGTCGGCGATCTCGGAAATGGGCGTCAACATCGTCGAAACCGACGAAGACGC
>JBDUBN010000199.1:0-5469 GCA_040004085.1 Novosphingobium sp. | reverse complement strand
AGGCAGGCAACGATCACCGCCAACCCGGCCGACATCGCCAGATTGATCCAGAACAGCGCGTTCGATTGTTCGTCCGTCAGGATTCGCGCTTGTATGGTCGCTGTGCCCAGCCCTAGATCCTGCAACAGCATCACCAGTGCAAACAGCGGCCCGACCATGGCGACCACACCATACTGATCCGGCGACAAAATGCGCGCTATCACAATCGTCGACAGCACCATCAGGCCGATGCGGGCAAGCTGGCTGAACCCCAGCCACGCGGCCCCGCGAGCGGCAATATGCCCCATCGGCTTTGCCGGCCCGAGATTTTCTGCCCCGGATTGGTTCGGCGAAAATGGGGCTGGCTGGCCGGAAAGTGCGGAAGGTTCGGTCATTCCAGTCAGGCTCTAACGCCAATTGAATGTCAGTGCGATAGGGTAAATTAGCGGCTTTCCCTTAAGTTGCAATTAGGTACTCGGATGCTATGGGAGCGCAATGCGTGGTACTTGGCGAATACAGCAATGGATTGAAAAAGCCCGGACGCTGGCGGCACGCCGCAAGGCGTTGCAGGCAGTTGCGGCTTTCCCCATGCAATCAAATCGGTGCAAACACCGCCTCAACACGCCGCTGACCCTATCGCTGACTTCATATCCAGCGCGGTTCCCCACTCTGGCGCTGACCTTGCGCAGTTTGCTTGACCAGACCGTGATGCCAGACCGGACGGTGCTGTGGATTGCGCACGCCGATTACGCGAGCCTGCCTGCCGATGTTTTGACGCTTGTGGAACACGGGCTGCAGATTGAAGTTTGTGACGACATGCGATCTTACAAAAAGCTGATCCCGGCGCTGCACGCCTTTCCCGGATCGGCTATCGTAACCGCCGATGACGATGTTTTTTATCCGCCTGACTGGCTCGACAGTCTGCTCACCGCCGCCAGCGCCGCACCCGGAGCAATAACAGCTCACAGGTCGCACCGTGCAAAGATCGGGTCTGATGGACGTTTCGCGCCTTACGCCAGTTGGGACATGGCGGTGGCCGATCTCAAAGACACTCCCCCTGACCTGTTGCTTTTCCCGACCGGACACGGCGGCATTTTTTATCCGCCCGGCAGTCTGGACGACCGCGTGACCAGCCCTGCACTGTTTCAGAGGTTGTGCCCGACGGCCGACGACGTCTGGTTTTTCTGGATGGGACGGCTGCGCGGCACGCCTTATCGCGGGCTCGGACAAGTTGGCCAGCTGGTCGGCTGGGACGGCACAGACGAAACGGCCCTGTTCGTCCAGAACTGGCTGGGCAATGAGAACGATCGGCAGATCACCGCAATGGAGGACCGTTTCGGCACACTTCGTGAAATCCTGATTGCGGGCGGGTCCAAGGCCTGTCAGGACGCAACTGCAGCATGACACGAATCTCCTTTCTCGTGCCCACGTACAATCGTGGCGGCTACATCGGCGAGGCGCTGGAAGCCATCTGCGCACAGATGGGGCCGCAAGACGAACTTCTGGTCATCGACGACGGGTCAACCGACGATACTCGCGAAGTCGTGGCCGCTACCGACAGCCGCATTCGCTATATGTATCAGGACAACGCCGGAAAGTCCGCCGCGCTCAACCGGGGCATGGCGGCAAGCGACGGCGAATTCGTGCTGATCTGCGACGACGACGACGTGCTGCGCTCGGGCGCAGTTGCAGCATTGTACAACACGCTGGTCCGCAGCCACGCCGGTTTCGTTTTTGCACGCTATACGCGCTTCTCCTCAAGGCCGGGCCACCGCCGCGATCTCGGAACGGGTTACTGGCCCGATCTGCGCAGCGGCACCTTGCCGCGCCACATCTTCGAGGACGCCTTTGTCATGCAGAACGCAGCGCTGGTACGCCGCTCTGCCTATGTTGCCGCCGGACCGTTCAGCGAGCACATGATGCGCTCGGTAGATTACGAGATGTTCGTCCGCCTGGCAGCAACCGCTCCTTGTGCCTATCTGGAAGTCATCGCGTTCGATCAGCGCAAACACGACGGTGATCGCGGTCCCAGCCGCCTGCTGCACAGCGCCGCACTTTCGGATCAGGTCTGGCAGCAGTGGGATCGCCTGATCTTCGAAAACCTGCATCAGCACGTGCCGATCAGCACGTTCGAAGCGATGTTCAACTGTGCTGATCCCATACTGCTGCGCCGCGCCGCACTACTCCAGCGGGCAGTGGTCATGATCCGTCATCACTGCTGGCGGCAGGCCGAGCAGGATCTGTCTGAAGCACTCAAGCTTAGCCCGTTGTCGCTTGATGTCGGCGAAAAGGCGGTCTGTTCGCGCGCGCTCAATGGCAAGCATGGTCCCGGGCCGGCACTGGAATCGGCCGCCTTGCGCTTTCTCGCCCGGCTGGCCACCAAATCCGGCCCTGGTCGCGATATGGTCGCCGCCATCATGGCCGGTGCGATGTGGCGCGTACGCCGCGGCACCGGCAGTGAGCGCCGCCAGATGGTCGCCGCCCTCGCCCGGCTCGGATTGGCCGGGCTCGCTCCCGCTATCGTCAAGGCCGTGACCCGTGAAAAGTTCACCAGCGGTCAGGTTACTGAACACAGCAGTTTTCCAGCAGACGCGCTGCTTGGCCCCGGCGTGTTTCCGGCGGTGTGCGGTCCGGAACAGAGTTCGGCCGTCACGCCAGAAACCAGCACCAGGGCCAGCGTCACTTTGCGCGGATAGCCCATGGATGTTTCTGCATCCTCCGCCGTGCCAAGTCCGTCGATAGGCGCCCGCGAAACGTTTGCGCGCATGATGAACCGGCTCGGCGTCCAAAGTTTAGGAAGCCGACTGTTTCCGCTGGCAGTCGCCGCCGGGATTGCGCTGGCAGGGTTGGCTCTGTTCCATCTGGCGTTCACATCGGGAGCGCCATCGGTGCGCGCCGCGCTGCCGCCGCCGGTCGAGATCCCCAGCTATCTGCCGGTTACGCCTGAAACGGCGAAGGCGCTCAATGCGGCGGTGCCTATTATCGATGCAAAGCCTGAACCCGCACGGCCCTATCACTTCGAAGGTAGCACCGAGGCAAAGGCCCGCGCGATTGACTGCCTCGCAGCTGCGGCATGGTACGAAGCGGGCGACGATACCGTGGGCGAGCAAGCGGTGATCCAGACTGTGCTGAACCGCGCCCGCCACCCCGCTTTCCCGCGAACGGTCTGCGGCGTGGTATTCCAGGGTTCCGAACGGACAACCGGCTGCCAGTTCTCATTCACGTGCGACGGCTCGCTGGGGCGCATTCCGTCCGATGCCGCATGGCGCCGCGCGCAAGCCGCCGGAAAGGCAGGGCTCAGTGGCTATGTTGACCCACAAGTCGGCCGCGCGACACA
Organism: Novosphingobium sp.; assembly: GCA_040004085.1. Classification (GTDB taxonomy): domain Bacteria; phylum Pseudomonadota; class Alphaproteobacteria; order Sphingomonadales; family Sphingomonadaceae; genus Novosphingobium. The sequence continues at coordinate 2,153 of JBDUBN010000199.1, read as the reverse complement.
TTACCACGCGGATTATGTGGTGCCATACTGGCAGTCCTCACTCGACAAGATGGCCCAAGTCCACGCCCACCTGTTCTATCGCTGGCGCGGATTCTGGGGCACCAAGGCTGCGTTTACCGGGCCATCCAATGCGGACGAACCGGCGATTGCCAAACTGGCGACCGTTTCCACCGTCCACCGCAAGGCCGCCGAGATAGAGAACCCCGGCGCTCTCGACGGGCCTGATGCTACCCCTAGCGAGGCGGCTATTGCATTGCCGCCGCCTCCGCCAATACAAATTGATGGGATCGCCGAAAAATCCCTGCGCAAAGCGGTCGTCCGCGGACATACGGCCAATGCCAATCAGTTCTTCATTGAAGTCGACGGCGCAACTTTTCCGGGCAATTATGCCACGGCTGCGGTGGCGCTGTGCCGTAATAAAAACAAATGCGCAGTATTCGGCTGGCGTAACAGCAGTCAAATGGCGACCGAATGGCCCATTACTTCTCCCCAGTTCCGTGAACTTACATTCTATTTTTACCATGATGAAACTGTCGGTGATTCGGCGTTGTGGAATTGCGCGCAGGTCGAAAGAAAAAATAGCGCGCAGTGCCTGCCGACCGATCCGTCCGCATTGGTAGCATCGCGCAACTGATCCGCGCCTCATCCTGCCGGTCGGTAAAAAGCAGGAAAGTGGCTTTGGATCAGGTGTTTGCGTGTATTGACCCGAGACATTTTGCCCGATCTGAGGCGCCCTGAGCGCCCAGAACCGTCAAGCACAAACCCCGTCCCGTTTTGGGACGTCCCAAATCGGCGCAAAGTAATCAACATTCAACAATGCATTTTCCTTGAAAACAGGGCAATTTTGATGCACCTGACCGTCGAGGGTCCGAAAATGATTTGCCGCCCTGACACTTTTGGCAAATCGTTGACGACACACAGGTTTCGTTTTTCCATATTAAAAGGGGGGCATTTATGATTAAGCGCTATGCTCTGGCAGCAACGATGGTTCTGGTATCCGCAACCCCGGCTTTGGCCGCCGGTGCGTCGATCGTTTTTCTCCCCAATACGGTGGTTCAGCCGGGTTATTCGACCGCTGCCGTGGTCCAGGCATTCTCGGCACCCCAGGTTGTCGGCAGTCAGGTTGCAGTAAGCAACGGCGCGTTCGCTGATGTGAACCCTGCACTTCCCAATGTCAGCAGCGCTGCTGGCACGACCGATAGCAAGGGGCTCTCCACTGGCGCAGCCATCGGTACGGGCAACGCCAACATGGTCGGCCAGTTTCTCACGATCCGGTCGGGTGGCAGCTACACCCTGAACTTCACGAGTGGCTTGTACTCTGGCGGCGTCCAGTACCTGTCATTCCTGCTCGATAACTATAAGACCGGCGCGTCTTCCGTGATACTGAAGTACGCCGACAATACTTTTTCGGGCAACATCGTCGCCAGCCTTGCTGGCCTGAACAACACTGCCAACCATGGCGAAGTCGTTATCAATCGCGATGGACTGTCCAGCATTGTCTCGATTACCTTCAAATCGCTGGCTGCAGGCGACAGCAATGGCCTGAGGATTGACGAGATCGCCGCTGCCACGCCGGAACCTGCGGCTTGGCTGATGATGATCTTCGGCTTCGGTCTGGCCGGTGCGCAGCTCCGCTCGCGCCGCCGCGCTGCGAAGCTCGTCGCCGCCTGATTGTTAGCCTATCTCAAAAGGGCACCGTCTCACCAGAGACGGTGCCCTTTTTGTATTCGGACCGGCCGTAAAATTGTGCGCTGTGCATTTCTCCTGCGCTACTGACGCATGACGCCAATTCTGATACGGCGCGCACAATGTCCCAGCGTTCGTGAGGCTATGCTTTATGTCGACAGTTTTCGATTACCTGACCATGGCGATCTTCGCTGGCCTGATCGTGCTGTACCTCAAACGCTCGTCCGATGGCCACGACGAGCCCCAACATGACCAGATCTGGCAGTACTTCGTCAGCGCGGCGGGCTGCGCGGTGGCTAACTACATCGGCAACCACGGCTATCCGGTGATCGCGGTGGCCCTGATCGTCGCCACCATGATGTTCATATTCTACGCGCTGCGACCGTTCCCGTCGCGGCCTCCCCGGCCCTGACTAGAGCATCGTGCTGAAAAGTGGGAACCGGTTTTCAGCTTTTAACGATGCGGCA
>JBDUBN010000198.1:0-5474 GCA_040004085.1 Novosphingobium sp. | reverse complement strand
TTGGTTTCCTGGACCAGCTGCTGCCAGATCTGGTCAAATTCAGCTTCGACCATCGACGGCGGCACTTCAAAATCGTGCGCAGCGGCCAGCGTATCAAGCAACTGGCGCTTCATTTGCGTGCGGGTCAGGCCGGCAGTTTCCTGCTCAAGCTGGCCGCGCAGCAGACCGTTCAGCTGCTCAAGGCTTTCCAGACCAAGGTTCTTGGCGAATTCATCGTCAACCACGGTTTCGCCCGCAACCTTCACCGCCTTGACGACGATGTCGAAAGTCACGGCCTTGCCCTTGAGGTTCGCAGCCGGATAATCTTCGGGGAACGTGACGTTGATCACGGTTTCGTCGCCCACTTTCACGCCGACGAGCTGTTCCTCAAAGCCGGGGATGAAACGCTTGGCGCCCAGTTCGATGGCGGCGTCTTCAGCCTTGCCGCCTTCAAATTCCACGCCGTCCAGCTTGCCGAGAAAATCAACGGTGACCTGATCTCCCTCAGCGGCCTTCTTGCCCTTTTTCGCGTCGGTGAAGCTTTTCTGCTGGCCAGCGATGCGCAGCGCCGATTCGGCAACTTCTTCGTCCGACACCGGCACGGTCAGCTTTTCCAGCTTCAGGCCTTCAAGTGACGGCGCGGGAATGGTCGGCAGCACCTCAAGGCTGACGGTCAATTCGGCGTCCTTGCCTTCCTCATAGCCTTCGCCCAGCGCAACGGCGGGCTGCATGGCGGGGCGCAGGCGGTGTTCGCTGACCAGCGAATCCATGGCTTCGCGGATAACCGTGTTCAGCGCATCCTGATGCAGCTGCGGCCCGTGCATTTTCTTGACCAGATTCGCAGGAACCTTGCCGGGACGAAAGCCGGGCATCTTCACTTGCGGAGCGATCTTGGTCACTTCGCCTTCGATGCGCGCCGCGATCAGCTTCGCTTCGATGGTGACGGTATAGGCCCGCTTGAGGCCTTCATTGGTGGTTTCTACAATCTGCATGACAACAACTGCCTTTTCAACACGCTGGCGCGCTTCGCATCCGGGACTTGGGGGAAATGGTGCGGGCGAAGGGACTCGAACCCCCACATCTTACGATACTGGTACCTAAAACCAGCGCGTCTACCAATTCCGCCACGCCCGCGACCGACGAAGCCAAAATAACAAGCCGCGGCCCTTAGTCAGGTCTGGCGGAAAGGGCAAGCGGCTCCGCAGGAAGGAAACAAGAATGGCGCTGAAAGGTTGCAGGTGGCGGGTGCAATCGTATTCGCCGCCCTGCGCCTATCGTAAAAATATTGCGCTTGCTAACAGAGCGTCATGACTGGAAACTGCCCCCCTATCGGTGCCGTCCGCCGCGTCTGCGGCGAGCCTGCCCGCGGGGACAAATTGCCATGAGTTTTACTGCTGATTGCCTGCTGCTGTTTGGTGCCACCGGCGATCTGGCCCAGCGGATGTTGCTGCCATCGCTGTGCGCGCTGGCCGCAGACGGGCTGGTGGACGAAGATTTGCGCATCATCTGCACCGCGCGTTCCGAACATGACGACGAGGATTACCGCGCCTTTGCCCGGGCGGCGCTGGAAAAGTACCTGCCCGAACACCGCAAACCGGCCATTGAAGCCTTCCTGCCGCGCTTGTCGTACCAGACGCTGGACGCCACTCATACCGACGATTTTCACGCGCTGGCGGCCAAGGTTGGCCCGATCGGCAAGGGTCTGGCGATCTTCCTGTCCACCGCGCCCGGTCTGTTCGAGCCGACGATCGCCGGACTTCTCGATAGCGGGCTGACCGGTGATCGGTCACGGATCGGGCTGGAAAAGCCGCTCGGCACCAGTCTGGAAACCAGCCGCCACATCAACGATGCTGTCGCACGCGCCTTTCCCGAAGACCGGATCTTCCGCATCGACCACTATCTGGGCAAGGAAACCGTCCAGAACCTGCTGGCGTTGCGCTTTGCCAACATCATGTTCGAGCCGCTGTGGAACGCCGCGCATATCCACCACGTCCAGATCACGGTCGCCGAAACTGTGGGGCTGGAAGGGCGCGTCGGGTTCTATGATGGTGCGGGCGCACTGCGCGACATGGTCCAGAACCACATGCTGCAACTGCTGGCGCTGGTGGCGATGGAGCCGCCGTCCAGTTACGACGCGACCGCGATCCGTGACGAAAAGGTCAAGGTTCTGCGCAGCCTGCGGCTGGTCGGCCCCGAAGAAACCGTCACCGGCCAGTATCGCGCCGGAGCCATCGCTGGCGCTGCCGTTCCGGGTTATGACGATGAACTGGGCAAGGAATCGGAAACCGAAACCTTTGTCGCGATCAAGGCCCATGTCGACAACTGGCGCTGGAAAGGCGTGCCGTTCTACATGCGCACCGGCAAGCGCATGCCCGAACGGGTCACCGAAATCATCATCAACTTCCGCCGCGTGCCACACTCGATCTTCGCCAGCAAGGCGGCGCGGACGGAGCCAAACCGGCTGGTTATCGGCATTCAGCCCGAAGAAAACCTGACCCTGTCGCTGATGACCAAAGTACCGGGGCTGGACCGGGGCGGCCTTCGCCTGCGTCCGGTGCCGCTCGACATCGCCATGGACGATGCCTTTGCCGGACCGACCCGCCGCATTGCTTATGAACGCCTGCTGCTCGACCTGATCGAGGGCGACCAGACGCTGTTCGTCCGCCGCGATGAAGTGGAAGCGCAGTGGGACTGGATCGATGCGATTCGCGCCAGTTGGGCCGATCATAACATCAGCCCCAAGACTTACACAGCGGGCAGTTGGGGACCATCGGCGGCGATTGCGTTGGCCGAGCGCGATGGGGTAACCTGGCATGAGTGAGCGGACCCGAGCGACTGGTTCAGCGTTGAATGGCGGGGGCCTTGTCACGCCGAAAATGGATATCCCGAGATGACCCTGCACCCCGCTATCGAACGCGTCACCGCCCGGATCATCGAACGATCCAAGCCCGGCCGGACGCGCTATCTTGATCTGATGGAGCGTGAGGCCGGTCGGCATGGCAGCCGCACCGCACTGTCGTGCTCAAACCTCGCGCACGGGTTTGCCGCGTCGGAGGGCGACAAGCCCGCTATTGCTGCCGGGCGTCAGCCCAATCTGGCCATCGTCACCGCCTATAACGACATGCTGTCGGCGCATCAGCCCTATGGCCGCTACCCTGAGGCGATGAAGATCTACGCCCGCGAAGTCGGAGCCACGGCGCAAGTCGCAGGCGGGGTTCCGGCGATGTGCGACGGGGTGACGCAGGGTCAGGACGGCATGGAACTATCGCTGTTCAGCCGCGACACCATCGCGCTGGCGACCGGCATTGCCATGAGCCACGCGATGTTCGACGGCATGGCGCTGCTGGGCATTTGCGACAAGATCGTCCCCGGCCTTGTCATCGGCGCGCTGCGGTTTGGCCATTTGCCGGCGGTTTTCGTGCCTTCGGGGCCAATGCCATCGGGCCTCGCCAACAAGGAAAAGCAGAAAGTCCGTCAGCTATACGCCGAGGGCAAGGCAACCCGCGCCGATCTACTCGCCAGCGAAAGCGCCAGCTACCATTCGGCGGGCACCTGCACGTTCTACGGCACCGCCAATTCCAATCAGATGATGATGGAACTGATGGGCCTGCACATTCCCGGCGCCGCCTTTGTGCCGCCGAACACGCCGCTGCGCTCGGCCCTGACGCGCGCGGCGGTGCACCGGCTGGCCCAGATCGGCAAGGATGGTGCCGATCCGCGCCCGATGTGCAAGGTTGTTGACGAGAAAGCCATCGTCAATGCCGCCGTCGGCCTGCTCGCGACCGGAGGATCGACCAACCACGCGATCCACATTCCCGCGATGGCGCGGGCGGCGGGGATCGTGATCGACTGGCAGGATCTGGACGAACTGTCCGCCGCCGTGCCGATGATTGCACGCGTTTATCCCAACGGCTCTGGCGACGTGAACCACTTCCACGCGGCGGGCGGCATGGGCTATGTCACCCGCGAACTCTTGGACGCCGGACTGATCCACGGTGACGTTCTGACCATCGCGCCCGGCGGAATGGCCGCTTACGCGCAAGAGCCGATACTGGAAAACGACACGCTGGTATGGCGGGAAACGCCGTCGCAAAGCGGCGACGATACCATGCTGCGTCCGGTTTCCAGCCCGTTCACCCCCGATGGCGGGATGCGGTTGGTGCAGGGCAATTTGGGGCGCGGCACGTTCAAGACCAGCGCGGTTGATCCCGCTCGCTGGACCATTGAGGCTCCCGCGCGTGTGTTTGACAGTCAGGAGGCGGTGCAGGAGGCGTTCAAGGCGGGCGAACTCGACCGCGACGTCATTGTCATCGTGCGCTTTCAGGGTCCGCGCGCCAACGGTATGCCCGAACTGCACAAATTGACCCCGCCGCTCGGCGTATTGCAGGATCGCGGATTCAAGGTCGCGCTGGTGACCGATGGGCGCATGTCCGGTGCTTCGGGTAAAGTCCCTGCGGCGATCCACGTCACGCCCGAGGCGCTTGCAGCCAGTAACGGGGAGAGCGGCCCGCTGGCCTATGTGCAGGATGGCGATATCGTCCGTTTGTGCGCGGAAACGGGCAGTCTGGAAGTGCTGGCCGATTTCTCGGGGCGCACCGCTGCCGTGCCGCATGAAAGCCTGTCAGGCGTAGGTCGCGAACTGTTCGCGATGTTCCGTCTGGGGGCTGACGGCGCAGAAATGGGCGCATCGGCGATGCTGACGGCGGCCGGGCTGTGATGGCTGATACCCTCGTCACCATCGACATCGGCGGCACCCACGCTCGGTTTGCATTGGCGCAGATCGGTGCGGATGGCACGATTGCATTGGGTGAGCCGGTAACGCTCCATACCAAGGATCACGCCAGTTTCCAGACCGCCTGGGAACACTTCGCCGCAATAAATGGCACTTCCCTGCCCCGCGCCGTCGCCATCGCCGTGGCCGGGCCGGTGGGTGGCGAACTGATTCGTTTTACCAACAACCCGTGGACGCTCTACCCGGCCCAAATCGCCGATCAACTGGGCGTCGATGCGGTGACGCTGGTCAACGATTTCGGTGCGGTTGGCCATGCCGTCGCCCGCGCGCCAGACAGCGAATTCCTCCACCTCGCTGGACCGGACACGCCCCTGCCCGCCGCCGGAACGCTCAGCATTGTGGGCCCCGGCACTGGCCTTGGCGTCGCTCACGTCTGGCGCGACGGGGCTGGCGGTTACCGCGTGCAGGCCTGCGAAGGCGGCCACATCGGCTTTGCCGCGCTCGACCTCATCGAGGACCAGATCCTCGCCCGCCTGCGCCAGCGCCATGTCCGCGTCTCGGTTGAGCGGATAGTGGCTGGCCCCGCCATCGTCGATATCTACGAAATCCTCGCCGCGATGGAGGGCAAACCATTCCAGCAGCTGGACGACCGCACCATCTGGGAACGCGGGGCCGCAGGAGAAGACAGCCTGGCCGCCGCCGCCATCGAACGGTTCTGCCTGTCGCTCGGCTCGGTCGCCGGAGACATCGCATTGGCTCAGGG
>JBDUBN010000197.1:0-5477 GCA_040004085.1 Novosphingobium sp. | reverse complement strand
ATCGCGGCAAAGGAAATCCCTTGCGATTCAATACGCTCGAAAACCGCTCTAAACGGCGACGGTAATTTATGGGCGTCATTGTGGCTTGCCGTTTCGCCGGTCACCGTAACCCTACCCATCGTCCTCGGATCTTGTGTTTTGGTGGGACTGCCAACAGCCTGGTGCCTCAAATTTTTCGGTGCCGAGCGCAAAGGCAACTACCTCTTCGCTGGTGCCATGTGGGGCTTCGCCATCCCCTTGCTGATATTGCTTTACATGGGCGCACAGGAAGGATGGTGGCTTGCCCTGCTCGGTTCGTTTAGTGGCGGCGTGACAGCCGCAACTTGGTGGCGCTCAATCCAACAGTCGTAGTGCAAGTGTGGACAAACCCTGCAATCTCGGCAAAAGCGCCCCTATGAGCGTCAATAGCTTCGGCCACCTTTTCCGTTTCACCACCTGGGGCGAAAGCCATGGGCCTGCGCTGGGCGCGGTTGTGGATGGGTGCCCGCCGGGTCTGGCGATCAGTGAGGGGTGGATTCAGCCCTTCCTGAACGCCCGCCGCCCCGGCCAATCAAAGTTCACCACCCAGCGGCAGGAACCCGATGCGGTGAAGATCCTGTCGGGCGTGTTTGAAGGCAAGACCACCGGAACGCCGATCAGCCTGATGATCGATAATGTCGATCAGCGGTCAAAGGATTACTCCGAAGTCGCGGTCGCCTATCGCCCCGGCCACGCCGACTATGCCTATGACGCCAAGTACGGCTTTCGCGATTATCGCGGCGGCGGGCGCAGTTCGGCGCGCGAGACGGCGGCGCGGGTAGCGGCTGGCGCAGTGGCGCGGCTGGTCATTCCCGAGGTGACGATCCTCGCCTGGGTCTCCGAAATCGGCGGCGATCCAATCAATCCCGACAATTTCGATACCGAAGAAATCACTCGCAACCCGTTCTTCTGCCCCGATGCCGAAGCCGCGATCCGCTGGGAAAAGCTGGTCGACGATGCCCGGCTAGCCGGTTCTTCACTCGGCGCAGTCGTTGAAGTTCAGGCCACCGGCGTTCCTGCCGGTTGGGGCGCGCCGCTTTATGCCAAGCTGGACGCTGAACTGGCCGCCGCGATGATGGGCATCAACGCGGTCAAGGGCGTAGAAATCGGCGACGGGTTCGCCGCCGCGCGCCTGACCGGCGAGCAAAACGCCGATCCCATGCGGCCCGGCGCGGGCTCAGACGAGGGCCCGCACTTCCTCGCCAATCATGCAGGCGGCATTGCGGGCGGTATCTCCACCGGCCAGCCAGTGCATGTGCGCGTGGCGTTCAAGCCGACCAGTTCGATACTCACGCCCGTGGAAACCATCTCTCGCGACGGCAAAGCCACCGAAATCCGCACCAAGGGCCGCCATGATCCTTGCGTCGGCATTCGCGGGGCTCCGGTGGTAGAGGCGATGATGGCGCTGGTCCTGGCCGACCAGAAGCTGCTCCACCGGGGCCAGTGCGGTTAATAGGTCCTGACCTAATGCATATCCGCCATTAGCGCGCTGGTCGAAGCAGATGCCGCCTGTTCGGTTCTACGGCCCTTCATCAGGTAGACCAGGGGGATTGAAGCAATGGCCAGCAGGCAGCCCAGCCACATCGTATCATTCGTCGCGACCATTGCCGCCTGACGCGTGATTTGCCCACTGATCGCGCCCAGAGAGCTGACCGCATCGAAATCAATCTGCGGCGCAGACAGTGCCAATTGCGGGTTATCGGGGCGAACACCTTCGGCAAGGCGTGAGCTGACGATCGCAGTATTGCGTCCATTCAGCACTTGAATCGCCGATATGCCAAGTGAGGATCCGATATTGCGCGCCAGTGAGTAGATCGCCGCGCCCTCGTTCCGGAACTTGGTTGGCAGGGTTGAAAATACCAGCGTCGAAAGCGGGGCAATTATCAGGCCGCCAGAAGCGCCCTGAATGAAACCGGCGTACAGCATCGGTGTCTCATCAGTGCCAAGTGAGATTTGACTGTACAGGAAAAGACCTACCGCGGTGCCAGCCAGCCCTATGGTTAGCAATGTCTGCGCACGAAGGCGGCCAATCAATGCGCCCACCACGATCAGACCGCACACCGAGCCCAATCCGCGCGGCAAACTGACAATCCCGGAGTGCAGCGGCGTATATCCCAATTGCGCCTGCATCATCACGGTGACGAGCGGAATTGTCGCAAAGCCAACTAGGCCAACTACGCCGCTGATAACGGTGCCAAGCGCAAAGTTGCGATCGGTGAATAGTTCCAACCGGACAAAGGTTCCCTTCGCGGTCAGAATGTGAACCACTGCCAGAAACCCGATCAGCACCACCATTCCGGCCTCGATGCAGATTTCCGTCGAATCGAACCAGTCGAGCGTCTGGCCGCGATCCATCATCAATTGGAAAAGGCCGAGGAACAGCGAAACCGTTGCAAAGCCGAACCCGTCAAACCGGCCAATAGCGCGGTCACGCACGTCAGGCAGGAAGGTCCATATGCCGACAAAGCACAGAATGCCGATAGGAATGTTGATCAGGAACACCCAGCGCCAAGTATAGGTATCAGTCAGCCAGCCGCCCAGCGACGGGCCGATCAGCGGGCCGACCATCGAACCGAGCCCGGCGACCGCCATCGCCCGGCCCTGCTTTTCCGGTGGGTTAATGTCCAGCAACGTCGCTTGTCCCAGCGGAATCAATCCAGCCCCGGCGATGCCCTGTACTATCCGCGCGACAACCATCATCGTCAGGCCATTTGACACGCCGCAAGCCAGCGACGCCAGTGTAAAGGCGGCAACTGAGATCGCCATGACCGGCTTGCGACCAAAGCGACTGGCAAGCCAACTGGATAACGGCGTCATGATGGCCGAGGCGATCAGGTAGGACGTCAACACCCAGATAACCTGATCGGAAGAGGCTGAAAGGCTGCTCTGCATCTGCGGCAGCGCGACGTTGGCGATGGTAATGTCGAGCGAGACGATCAGTGATGCCAGCATCACCGACCCCGTGATCACCAAATGCTTGCCGGGTGTCGGGTATTCGGGCTGCACGGGTAAAGCGGACACGTCATTCTCCAAGAGCGCGTTCCAACGCTGCACTGGGCGGAGATACTAAGCATAGCTATTAATTGCAATGGCCGCGAACGACGCTCAGGGCTTTTGCGGCTGCGTGGGGGCCAGTGCCGGGACCGCTACCCGCCGCACGGTGAGAATCCGGATTGTCGGGTCCAGCATCTGGCCCTTCATCACGCCCTGCCCTTTGGTGAGGCTGAGCGGCGCGTCATAGATCTTGCGCACCACGTCCATGCCCGAGGCGACATGGCCGAACGCGGCAAAGCCCGCTTGCAATTCAGGGTCGGAGGAGGCCGGATCGGCGTCCAGCCCCGGCATGGCCGACAGCAGGATCGAGAAGTCCGCCATGGCCGTTCCCGGAGCCCAGCGCGCCATCGAGATCGCGCCGGGGGTGTGCAGGATGCCGGTCGTGCTGGTGGGTTCGTGCGCGACCGGCTTGAACACTTTTTGCGGATCGCCTGACAGGCCACCTTGAATGAGGCCGTTTGGCTGCTCGCCCCACTTTAGCCGCATCACGCGATAGAACTGGGTGCCATCCAGCCGCCGGGTATCGACGTAATGGACGAAGTTTTCGACCGTCAGCTGCGCGTGTTTGTGATCGAGGTCCAGTTCAATCGTCCCCACCTCTGTGACCAGAGCCACCCGAACCACATCACCCAATGGGGCAGGCGGCGGGGGCGGCGTGTGCTTTTTGGGCGGCACGGCAGCAGTCAGCGCCAGCAACAGCGGCACTGCAATAAGGGCAAATCGACGGTTCATCGCACCGATGCCGCTGACAGATCGCCCGGACCACAACATTCCGCGCCCACTTTGCCCACTTCGTTCTGATCCAGCCACAGCAGTTCGGCATAGACGATCGGTCGGCCGTCGGCGGCGTGGATGCCGATTGGCGCAATCGGCAGGTAATCGCGATTATCGACCAGCACGGGGTTGGACGGCACCCCCAGGCCATAACGCTCGCCCCATTGCCGCAAGCACAACATCGCCGGCAGCAAGTCTATCCCCTTGGCGGTCAACACATATTCGACCTTGCGCCGATCATCCTGCATCTGCGCGCGTTCCAGAATGCCGTGCGCGGTCAGTTTCGCCAGCCGGTTGGCAAGGATGTTGCGAGCGATGCCGGTGGCGGAAAGGAAGTCTTCGAAATGCCGCAAGCCATTGAAGGCCGCGCGCAGGATCATGAAGCTCCAGCGTTCCCCCATGACTTCCAGAGCCACGGGCAAACCGCAGTCCTCCTTATCAAGTCTTTCGCGCACCTTTCCCATACGGCATCCTTAGCGCAGGCGCTCCACAGAGCGCTACGGAATTGTTTTCGATTGCAAACTGCAACTGAACATTATAGGTAGCGATTCGCAACTAAAATCGCCGCCGTCTCTCGGTCGCGGAGAAAACAGAGGGATTATCACTATGAACACCGCGTTTTCGCGCCTGCTGTCGCGCGTCTTGGCCGCTGCCAATCTTACCCTGGCCGCCGGAGTTATCGCGCTTGCACCCGCGCTTCCCACGCAAGCCATGGCGGCGGGCGGCTTTTCCGCCAAGCTCGCCAGCGAACTGCCCGCGCCAAAGCAGGCCATCATCAACGGTGTGCTGTGGAAGTGCGCGGGCGACCAGTGCGTCGCCCCCGATCAGGGCTCGCGGCCGGTGCTGGTATGCCGCAGCGTGGCCAAGGCGTTTGGCCCGGTCGCGCGGTTCGCGACCACTGCTGGTGAGATTTCAGCAGACGAACTGGCCAAGTGCGCCGGTAAGTAGCTATCCGATCAGCCCGCGATCCCGCAAATCGCTGGCGAGCAAATCCGCATTGCGAAAGTGATGCACCTGCCAACCCAGCAACGCCGCCGACTCGATGTTGGCGGCGTTGTCGTCGATGAACAGCATGCGCTCCACTGGGCGATTAAAGCGCCGCTGGGCGAGGTGGAAGATCGCCGGGTCGGGCTTGGCGATTTTCTCATCGCCCGACACAACGATGTCGCGGAAGCAATCGAACACTGCCTGGCCCGCGCTGAAGTTCGGCCAGAAATCCGCGCCAAAGTTGGTGATGGCGTAGAGCGGCACCGATTGCCCATGCAGCGCCTGCACCAGATCAAGACTGCCCGGCACCGGCCCCGGTATGGTTTCGTTAAACCGCTCCGCATAAGCGCGGATCAGCGGCTCGTACTGGGGAAACTCGGCAATCCGCTCAGGCAACATCTCGCTCAGCGGGCGCCCGGCATCGTGCTGGAAATGCCATTGTTCGGTCACCACGTTGGTGACGAACCATTCAAGCTCGGCCGGATCGGCGATCAGCTTGGCGAACAGATAGCGCAAGTCCCACCGGAACAGTACCCGGCCCACGTCGAACACCACGGCGTCGATGTTTGCAGGTAATACCAACCTGCACTGATCCTGACCCATGAGGATTGCCATTCCCGTTTGCTGGCGAGAAGCAGCGGAAG
>JBDUBN010000609.1:0-1656 GCA_040004085.1 Novosphingobium sp. | reverse complement strand
CAGTGGTACATCCCCAGCCGCACCGCCGCGATGTCCTATGTCGCCTGCATCATGCTGGTGGAGGGCACGATCATGGGCCGCAAGGTGCGCGGGCTGATCGGCTTCGACGTCATGTACATGTACGCCGGCGGCGAATGCTACGTGACCAAGGACGCGCTGGTTCAGGAAAAGCTGGAACTGTGCTGGTACACCTGGGCCACGATCTACAAGGACGGCACGCTGGAAGCGGGCCACTTCCTCATCGGCAACGACCTGATGGGCTTTGCCATCCTCACCAACGAAAAAGGCGAGGTCCGGTTTACCTACGATGTCGATTGCGAGGTCACGTTCGGCCCCGACAATTACTGGCACACCGGGATCAAAGCCAAAGTCTTTGGCGAGGATTATGAATTCCTGCCCGATCCGCGCGGTTCCATGCCAGAACTGGGGCCGATCCCCAATCCCCAGCTGGACGGGCGCTGGCGCAAGGTCGGCGATACGCGTGAGCCCGAAGTGTGGTTCGCCTGGGGCGAATCGGCCTCGGTCCACGGCAGCAAGCCGGTGCAGCGCCTGCCCGGCGTAGGCCAACGGATCATCACCCCGCTCGATCGCTTCAGTCGCGACTACTGACGGCCTGGCTGAAAAATCATCCGCATCGCGGCAAATCACCTCCTGTCGCACTTGCCCGTGCGGTGGCAGGATAGCGGCAGGGGGCAAGACCCCGCGAGAGGATAGACCCATGACCATTCAGGCGCTCAACCTGCCCGAGGCGGCCGACCTCGATACCGCCGCGATCACACCCGCCCGCACGTTCGATATCTGCAACGATCTCCTCGCCGATCATGCCGCGCTTGACCGGTTTTACGAGGACAACGGCTACCTCTTCTTCCGCAATGTGCTCGATCCGCAGTCGGTCGCCGATGCGCGTCAGACCATGCTCGATATTGCCGCAGACAGCTTCGGCCTTGTCGAAAAGGGCGATCCGCTCGGTCGCTGGACCGGCAAGGCGCACGTCGCATGGAGCGAAGAAATGCCCGTGTTCGCGGGCATCTCGCGCAAGCTGGTGGAACATCCCGCTAACCAGGACCTGCTCACCGCGATCCTGGGCCAGAAGGCCTGCATGGTGCCGATGGTGCAGTATCGCCTCTATCCGCCCCACGGCCCGGTCACGATGGTGCATCAGGACGGCTTCTACAGCCCCGGAATCCAGGACTATCGTCCGCTGTGGATCCCGCTCGTGCCCTGCCCGCGCGAAGTGGGCGGGTTGATGGTCGCGGTCGGCCAGCACAAGCGCGGCTACTTCCACAACGTGGCCAAGCCCAACCCCTTCCCCATCCCCGAAGGCGTGATCGATCCCGACAGCTGGGCCACGATCGACTACGAGCCGGGCGACCTGCTGGTGGTCCATCCGGGCTCTCCCCACGCAGGCCTGCCCAACACCTCCGATCGCCTGCGTATCACCTTCGATACCCGTGTGCAGTCCGCCGCCCACCCCAGTGCGTTCGCGGCCACGGTCAAGGCGGTCACCCCGACCACTGTGACGCTTGAAGCCGACGATCCGGCGGTCGGCACGGTCACGCTGACCGTAGACGAACAGAGCTACCTGCGCCCGGTCAGCCGCGGCAAGCGCGAGGCATTCGACCAGTTCGTCGAATATACCGTCCCCGGCATGCACCT
>JBDUBN010000196.1:0-5524 GCA_040004085.1 Novosphingobium sp. | reverse complement strand
CTGCGGGCGCGCGGATGCACATGGCGTGGTTCCGCCCCGGCGGCGTCCATCAGGATGTGCCGCTGAAACTGCTGACCGACATCGCCGACTGGCTCGACACCCGCCTGCCGCGCCTGTTCGACGATGCGATGAGCCTGGTGGTCGACAACCGCATTTTCAAACAGCGTAATGTTGATATCGCCATTGTCTCTAAGGAAGACGCGGTTTCGTGGGGCTTTTCCGGCCCGATGATCCGGGGCAGCGGCATCGCGTGGGACTTGCGCAAGAGCCAGCCCTATGACGTTTACGCAAAGATGGACTTTGAAATCCCGGTCGGCACACGCGGCGATTGCTATGACCGGTTCATGGTCCGCGTCGAAGAAGTGCGCCAGTCGGCCAGGATCATGAAGCAGTGTCTGGCCGAAATGCCCGAAGGCCCCATCGCCTCTGACGATCGCAAGGTCGTGCCGCCCAAGCGCGGCGAGATGAAGCAGAGCATGGAAGCCCTGATCCACCACTTCAAACTCTACACCGAAGGCTTCCACGTTCCGGCGGGCGAAGTTTACGTGGCGACCGAAAGCCCCAAGGGCGAATTCGGCGTCTATCTGGTGTCAGACGGATCAAACAAACCCTACCGCTGCAAAATCCGCCCCACCGCGTTCAGCCACCTGCAGGCGATGGACTTCATGTCCAAAGGCCACATGCTGCCCGACGTCACCGCGATTATCGGCGCGATTGACGTGGTGTTTGGGGAGTGTGATCGGTGAGAGGTTCCGCTTGGGTAGCCATAGTCCTCGGCGCCATGCTTGTGCCTGCGACTGCGCATACTGCTGAGCAAACTTCGTCTCGCCACGAGTTCCCTATTTCAATTGCTAATCCCGCTCCGGCAGATGCTTTGCGAAATGGGCCAATTTTCAAGCGCCTCAACGCCGCCTCCTATTTGGCTAAGGGAACGGTATTGATTGATCTATTTGATGAAAATGCAGTCATTCACGTTCAGTATAAAAATCAAAATTTTAAAACCTATGACGAACGTCGAAAATTCTTGCTGACATTATTGCACGACTGCCAAGGGCCGTATGCGGTCGACGAGGGTAAGGAATGGGTCCAGACGTCTTGGGTATGTCATGTTGCTAACGATAGACCAATACGGGCCTACTTTGACTTCAAAGACAGTCCCGAAATCTCGTTAGAGTTCAGATTTGCAAACGGCAATTTTGGTGATGTTTTTGCTTTTGAAACGATCCCCGTGCCTGTCCCAGGCAAAAGCAAATACCTCCCTATGAATGCCGCTGAAACTGTTCCGGACAAGCGATAATGACTGACAACCTAGAAACCGCCACGGCCATGATTGCCGCCTACAACGCGCAGGACGTTGATACCTACGTCAGTCACATGACCGACGACGCCTGCGAAGCCACCTATCGCGGCGCGGTTGTGCGCGAAGGCAAGGAAGGCACGCGCTCCGGCCTTGCCGCTGCTTTCGCCAAGTGGCCGCAGAACCGGGCTGAAATTCACCACCGGCAGGTGATCGGCGATTACGTCCTGTTCCGTGAATACGTCACGCGCGGGCCGGCTACCGATGGTTCGGAACTGGTCGAACCGTTCGAGGTCATCGCGATCTATTCGTTTGTGGACGGCAAATGCTCTCGTGTGGAGTTCGTCCGGTGATCGGCGCAAACCACTCAAACCCCGTCATCCTGAACTTGTTTCAGGACCCATTTCTCCCCGCGCGCGGTGCATGGTTTGGCAAGCTCGCTGGCCCAATTCTCTCCTATTTCGATGGCTCGGGTCGTGCGGCCCGATGGGTCCTGAAACAAGTTCAGGATGACGAAAAGCGGGTTTGGGGTGAATTTAACGGGAATGCATTGACCCATGGCTGATCGTCATCTTGAACCCGATACGCTGGAACTGCGCGCGCGCTGGGGGGCGTTCGTCTGGACCCCGGAAAACGCCGAGCAGGCGAAAGTGATCGTCGCGCGCTATCCCGCTGGCCGCCAGCGGAGCGCTGTCATGCCGTTGCTCGATCTGGCCCAGCGTCAGGTTGGCGCTGAAACCGATACGCAGGGCTGGTTGCCGATCCCGGTGATGGAATACGTCGCCGCCTATCTCGACATGCCGATCATCCGCGTGGTCGAAGTCGCCAGCTTTTACATGATGTATAACCTTGTTCCAGTGGGCAAATTCCACGTTCAGGTGTGCGGCACAACCCCGTGCCAGTTGCGCGGCAGCGATGACATCATGGCCGCTTGCAAGGCTCGGGGCATGTCACTGGGCCACAACACCGACGACGGCCTGTTCACCCTCACTGAAGTTGAATGCATGGGCAACTGCGCCTCTGCCCCGATGGTCCAGATCAACGACGACAACTACGAAGACCTGACCGCCGCCGACATGACCCGCATTCTTGATGAACTGGCAGCGGGCAAGACGCCCAAAACCGGCACCCAGATCGCTGGACGTCATACGGTTGAGCCGCTCGGCGGGCCGACGACGCTCAAGCAGATGGTCGATGCCAATCACGATTACCGGGGGGAGTGGTAAGTCATGGCCCTCTCTGACAAAGACCGCATCTTCACCAATCTCTACGGCTACCAGCCGTGGAACCTGATGGCCGCCCAAATGCGCGGCGATTGGGATAATACCAAGGCGTTGCTCGAAAAGGGCCGCGACGGGATCATTCAGGAAATGAAGGATTCCGGCCTGCGCGGACGCGGCGGGGCGGGCTTTCCCACCGGCATGAAATGGTCGTTCATGCCAAAGGAATACAAGCCTGACCGGCCCGGCTTCCTTGTCATCAATGCCGACGAATCCGAACCCGGCAGTTGCAAAGACCGCGAAATCATCCGCCACGATCCGCACAAGCTGATCGAAGGCGCGCTGGTCGCGGGCTTCGCGATGGGCGCTCGCGCCGCCTATATCTACATTCGCGGCGAATATATCCGTGAGGCTGAAACGCTGTTCGCCGCTGTGCAAGAGGCCTACGACGCGGGCCTGATCGGCAAGAACGCCTGCAAATCGGGCTATGATTTTGACGTTTTCGTCCACCGGGGCGCGGGCGCCTATATCTGCGGCGAAGAAACCGCGATGATCGAAAGCCTTGAAGGCAAAAAGGGCCAGCCCCGCCTGAAACCGCCGTTCCCGGCGGGCGCAGGCCTTTATGGCTGCCCGACCACGGTCAACAACGTGGAGAGCATCGCCGTCGCCCCGACGATCCTGCGGCGTGGGCCGAGCTGGTTTTCCAGCTTTGGCCGCGATGGCAACAAGGGCACCAAGCTGTTCCAGATCAGCGGCCACGTCGATAAACCCTGCGTCGTCGAAGAAGAAATGAGCATCCCGTTTGAGGAGCTTATCGAAAAGCACTGCGGCGGCATTCGCGGCGGCTGGGATAACCTGCTGGCGGTGATCCCCGGCGGATCGTCCGTGCCACTGGTGCCCGCCGAGCAAATCCGTTCAGCACCGATGGACTTTGACGGGCTGAAAGCAGTCGGCTCTGGCCTTGGCACCGCCGCCGTGATCGTCATGGACAAGTCCACCGACATCGTCCGCGCCATTGCCCGGCTGTCATACTTCTACAAACACGAATCCTGCGGCCAATGCACCCCGTGCCGCGAAGGCACCGGCTGGATGTGGCGCGTCATGGAACGCCTGCGCACTGGCGACGCGGCGGTCGAAGAAATCGACATGCTGCAACAAGTCACCAAGCAGGTCGAAGGCCACACCATCTGCGCGCTCGGCGACGCGGCGGCGTGGCCGATCCAAGGCCTGATCAAGCACTTCCGGCCAGAACTGGAACGCCGGATTGCGGAGAATGTGCGGGAGGCGGCGGAATGAGCCTGAACCTGACCCTGTCCACCACCCCCGTCATCCTGAACTCGTTTCAGGACCCATCGTGCCAACACGCGCCGAAGCTCTCGGTCGCACGCTTGCAAGCTTGCCGCAATCGCAGCGCCTTCACGGCTGGAACTGAGCGGGCGGCGAAATGGATGCTGAAACAAGTTCAGCATGACGATGTTGTTTGGGAGGCGGCGGAATAGTCATGAGTACTTTTCTGAAAGTTCTAGCAATCTTGATGATCTTCAGTGGGGTGATGACCGCTTTCGTCGGCTATTTTTTCGTCGGTTCCAGCGACTTTCCTGCGGTTCTATATATTTTGATTCCGGTTCAACTTATTATTGCTTTCGGACTCCTGCGGGTTGCGAAGAAGTTGAATGGGGCTGGAGGAACGCTCGATGCCTAAAGTCACCGTAGACGGCATCGAACTCGAAGTTCCCGCAGGCGCTACCGTCCTGCAGGCTTGCGAACTTGCGGGTAAGGAAATCCCGCGCTTTTGCTATCATGAGCGGCTGTCCATTGCGGGCAATTGCCGTATGTGTCTGGTCGAAGTCGCGCCCGGTCCGCCCAAGCCGCAGGCCAGTTGCGCGCTGCCCGCTGCCGAGGGCCAGAACATCCGCACCGACAGCGAAATGGTCCGCAAGGCGCGCGAAGGGGTGATGGAGTTTCTGCTCATCAACCACCCGCTCGATTGCCCGATCTGCGATCAGGGCGGCGAGTGCGATTTGCAGGATCAGTCGGTCGCTTATGGCCGGGGCAAGTCGCGCTATGATGAGAACAAGCGCGCGGTCACCGAAAAGTACATGGGTCCGCTGATCAAAACCCAGATGACCCGCTGCATCCACTGCACCCGCTGCGTGCGGTTTTCCGAAGAGATCGCCGGCGTGGACGAAATCGGCGCGCTTTATCGCGGTGAGGCGATGCAGATCACGACTTATCTGGAAAAGGCCGCCGCCCACGAATTGTCGGCCAATGTCATCGATTTGTGCCCGGTCGGCGCGCTCACCAGCCGCCCCTATGCGTTCGAAGCGCGGCCTTGGGAGCTGACAAAGACGCTCTCGATTGACGTGTCCGATGCGGTTGGCGCGAACATTCGCCTCGATAGTCGTGGCCGCGAAGTGCTGCGCATCCTGCCGCGCATCAATGATGACGTGAACGAGGAATGGTTGAGCGACAAGGGCCGCTATCAGGTTGACGGGTTGACTCGCCGCCGCCTCGACAAGCCGTGGCTGCGCAAGAACGGCAAGCTGGTTTCCGCCACTTGGGACGAGGCATTCGCCGCTATTGCCAAAGTAAAACCGGGTGCCAGCGTGGCCGCCGTGGCTGGCGATATGGTCGACTGCGAGACGATGTTTGCGGCCAAGGCGCTGCTGGGCGCGCTGGGTTCCAGCTTGCTCGAAGGCCGCCAGACCGGGTTGGACTATGACTGTTCCAACCTTGCGGCGGTGAACTTTAACTCGACGCTTTCGGGCATCGAAACGGCTGACGCGGTGCTGATCGTCGGCAGCCACATTCGCTGGGAAGCCCCGCTGGTCAACGCCCGCCTGCGCAAGGCAGTGAAGCGTGGGGCCAAGGTGTTCCTGATCGGGCCGGAGTGGGAAACCACGTTCGGCGGCAAGTTCTTGGGCGCTGACTTGGCCGTGTTGAACGACCTGCCGAGCGAAGTTGCTGACGTGTTGTCGGCTGCGGAACGTCCGGCGCTGATCCTTGG
>JBDUBN010000608.1:0-1666 GCA_040004085.1 Novosphingobium sp. | reverse complement strand
ATAATAACGTATGGCGCGAAGCGACATTCCGCTGTGCTGGCGTGGCGGCGTAATACACCGAATTGGATGTGGTGCTGCTTGGAAGTGTCGCGAAATTCTGTTTAATAATTAAATGGTTGGTTACACGACGATTCGCGGTGCGAACGGCGCGGTGATGATGGCGTGGAAGGTGGCTTAATGGCGTATCACATGGATGCATATTATGAAGCTCCCGGTGGCTTGCTGCCGCTGGAGTGGCTCGACCTGCCGGAAAATGATCATCGGGGCATGCAGGTGTCTGCTAAATATAAAATTGACCCTGCTCGGCTGCCCAGCATTGCGCGGGTGGAAGAGGGCAGGAAGGCGGGCAAGCGCTATCTGCGGGCTGATGGGTTGCTGGATGTGCATGCTGGGAGTCGCTATCTGGTAGTGAGTCAGCGGTTCAAGGACCTGGTTGAAGAGTTTGAGCCAGGGGTGCATTTTTTCAAGAACGTCGAGATTCAGATGCTCGACGGCAAGCCATTCGATGGGCAGTATTACATTTTTTCGGCGCAGCAAGGGGCGGATTTTTTGCTGACGGAAATGAGTGGAATTAAATGGTGGTATCATTCGGACGATCCAAGCAACATTGGTGAGTATGGACCGCCTCATTTGCAACATATTGGTCCACTGAGGCGTGACATTCTTAGAAAGAATTATAAATCGTCTGAGTCAAAGATATTTATCAGCAAACCGCAGGTTGCGGGAATGCATATCTACATCGGTTGGCGAGCACGAATTGGAACTGGTGTTTTTTTTTCCGATGCCTTTTATGAAGCGTTTGTCGCACGGAAGATGCGTTATCTTCAAGTAGCCTGTTATTGCACCGAAGTGGATGTGCCGTGGGATGAGGAGGAGAATTTTGGCCCCGCACTCGATTGGTTGCGCAAACATCCAGCAACCAGCGAAGCTCTGGCAGCCGAGTGGCTGCGGACGTGGCTTGATCGCACGCCGCAACTTTAACCAGATTTACGGGGCAGTACCATGGGGTTTTCCGCATCAGCACCGACGGGTTTTCAGGGACATCATCTGATTCCAGATGGCCTCAAGGGGCATCGCGTTCTGGATGCGTTAGGTAGTTTCTTCAACATCGATGATGAGAGCCTAAACCGCATAAACCTTCCGGATTCGGGACATGCACAGAGCGCCCGTGCCAGCGGACTGGCGCTGTCGGACAGTGTGCCGCATTCGGGGAGGCACACCGCCTACACTAACTTCGTCACTGAGTTGCTTGACGGAATTGGCGGCGAATTTTTGGAAGAGGACGGTAGCCTCAAGTCCAGCAAAACAGTCGCTGATCTTGACCGTGAAGTAAAGCGTCTGCAGTACTTTCTCGCCGATGGGCTGACGCCGAGTCTGGCTCCAGGCGGGCATTCGGTGCGTGATCCGTGGATATTCCTCAACAATGCGGATCCGCGCCTAGGGCGGTATTACAGCAGCACGGAACTGCTCACTAAAATGCAGCAGCATGTGCCGAACTATGATGCTTTGCGGGCCAACGAGGGGAATCTGTTCGAGGCCTTTGCGCGCGGTGATGAACTGATCGACAAGATTGATTTTCAATCGCTGAGCGAACCGCTGGATGGGGAAAAAGGAAATTCTGGCCTAAGTGCGCTCATCAAGAAGGCGGAGGGGTATAAAGCCTTAG
>JBDUBN010000195.1:0-5528 GCA_040004085.1 Novosphingobium sp. | reverse complement strand
AATTGCATGAGCCCCAAGCTCAATCGCCAGATGAAGCGCGTGATCGAACAGCTTGAATTCCGCGAAGATGTCGGCGTGCTGGTGCTTACCGGTGAAGGCGATGCCTGGTCAGCAGGAATGGATCTCAAGGAATACTTTCGGGAGACCGAAGAGCAAGGCCTGGGTGCGATTCGCGGCGCCCAGCGCGAGGCCTATTCGTGGTGGGAGCGCCTGCGCTGGTACGAAAAGCCGACCATCGCCATGATCAATGGCTGGTGCTTCGGCGGGGCCTATGGCCCACTGTTCGCCTGCGACATCGCGATTGCCGCCGAAGATGCGCAGTTCGGCCTGTCCGAAATCAACTGGGGGATCCTGCCGGGCGGCGGTGCCTCGAAAGTAGCGGTCGATCTGATGCCGCTGCGCAAGGCGATGTACCACGCGATGATGGGCGAAAACCTCACCGGCAAGCAGGCCGAGGAGCAGGGCCTGATTACCGAGGCTGTGCCCGCCGACCAGCTCAAGGCGCGCGTCATCGCAATTGCCGAGGCGCTGCTCAAGAAGGATGGCAATGCGCTGCGCGCCACCAAGTGGGCCGTGCGCCGGATGACCGAGATGACCTATGCCAATGCCGAAGACTATCTGATCCGCACCCAGGAGGCACTGCACAGCTTTGGCGGTGTGGCCACGCGCCAGGAAGCCACCAGACAGTTCCTCGACGAAAAAAGCTTCAAGCCGGGGCTTGGCGCTTTCGACACCACCAAGATCGGCTAGAGTACGGCCATGATCCTGCTCGATGCCGTCGCCGCTTACGCCAAGGCCATGCCCAGTCAGCTTGCCGTCGCCGATCTGGCGAGCGGCAGGCGCTGGACCTATCGCCAACTTCACGCTGTGGTTGACCGGCTCGCCGCGTGGATCGTGGAAGAGTTTGGCCCGGCCAGCGGCGAGCGGCTGGCGACGCTGAGCAAGAACAATGCCGAGATGGTAATCCTGCAACTGGCCGCCATCCGCGCGGGCGCGGTGTTCATGCCGCTCAACTGGCGGCTCGCGGTGGCAGAGCTGGAAGCTCTGGTCGCCGATGGGCGGCCCGTGCTGCTGTTCTGTCAGCAGACGCTGACCCCGCCCGCCAACGCGCCGCGGACCATCGACATCACCGAGCTGCTGGCGCTCGGCCACGCGGACACAGCCCCGCCCGCCGCCGCGCGCCGCGCTTTTGATGCCACCTCCACCCTGCTCTACACGTCCGGCACCTCTGGCCGCCCCAAGGGCGTGATGCTGTCTGAGCAGAACAATTTCTGGGGTTGCACCAACCTGATCCACGGTAATGCGGTGAACCCCTCAAGCACCTTCTTGTGCGACATGCCACTGTTCCACACGGCCGGCCTGATGGCAGCAACGCGCACGCCATTGCTGGCGGGCGGCGCAGTGCTGGTATCCGAAGGCTTTGACCCGGAGCAGACGCTGGCGCGGATGACCGACCCGGCGCTCAGTGTCACACATTATTTCTCTGTGCCGCAGATGGCAGCAACCCTGTGGAACCGCCCCGAATTCGACGCGGACAAGCTCCACAAGATCGTCGCTTGGGCAATCGGCGGCGCGCCCAATCCCAAAGCCCAGTCGCAGCGCTTTATCGGTGCCGGAGTTAGGATTTCCGAAGGTTTCGGAATGTCGGAGACCGGTAGCAACTTCGCCATCCCGCCCTTCGAGCTCGATGAGATGTTGCGCAAGGCTGGCTCATGCGGCCTGCCGCTGATGACCGTGCGGACCAAGGTGATTGACGACGACGGCAACGAGCTTGGCGCTGGCGAACAGGGCGAACTGCTAATTGCCGGGCCCAGCGTTGCCTCAGGTTATTGGGAGCAGCCGGAGCTTACCGCCAAAGCCTTTGTCGATGGCTGGTTTCACACTGGCGACGCGGCGATGCGTGACGAGGAGGGCTATTTCACCATCGTCGATCGCAAGAAGGACATGTACATTTCCGGCGGAGAAAACGTCTATCCAGCTGAGGTCGAGGCAGCTCTCGCCGAACTTCACCAGATCGGCGAATGCGCTGTGGTTGGCGTGCCCGACGAACGCTGGGGCGAAGTTGGCCGCGCCTATGTTATCCCAGTGCCTGGCCAGTCAATCACGCCAGAGCAGGTGATCGCCCACTGCACGGGACGCCTCGCCAAGTTCAAGGTGCCCAAGACTGCGGTGATAACCGACCTGATTCCGCGCACCGCATCGGGCAAGGTGCAGAAACACCTATTGCTCAAACGGGCGTTGGAGGAACTGGGGATCGGCTGATGCCCTACCGCCCATCCTGAGCTGGTATGCGCAGCCCTATGCTGCCTTATTCTCCCGCAGGGGCAGAAAGGCAAACAACGCCAGCGCCATCAGCGAACCCGATGCCATGATCAGCGAAGTGGTCATCAGCGGCACGTGGTTCTTGAACAGCAGCCCCGCGAGTATCGGGGAGAGCGCCGCACCGCCGCGCCCCACGCTCAATGCAAAGCCGCTGCCAGTGGCCTTGGCGTGGGTCGGGTAGCTTGCGGCAAAGGCAGCGTAAAAGCCGACGATAGCGGCATTGGTGAACAGGCCAACCAGCATTACAGACCAAGTCCAGCCCATGAGCGTGGTCTGCCCCAGTCCGAAATGCGCCACGCCCAGCACCGCCAGTGCCAGTGCGGTCATCGTCGCCCGCTTGATCCCGAAGCGATGCATGAACCAACCAAAGCACGCCCCGCCAATCGCCCCGCCAAGGTTTGAATAAGCGAGCACATTCGCGCCTTCGGGCTTGGTGAAATGCTGCCCAGCGTAGGACGGATCGGACAGGATCACCGGGACCATTTTCAAGATATAGTAGAAGGTTAGGGCATGTGCAGCATAGCCGAACGAAAGCACCAGCGTTGAACGCAAGGAGGCAGGAGCAAAAATGTCTGCAAGGCTGGCTTTGGCTTCAGCCTCCCCTTGTGGACCGAGCAGCTCAACCTGAGTCAGGCCAAAACGTCCCAGGGCATAATTGATCCGTGGCAGGGCATTGGCAGGACGTGCCTGCGCCAGCCAAGCTGGGGTTTCGGGAACGAAGAACCACACCAGCGGCAGGAACAGCGCGGTCATAGTGCCGCCGAACAGGAATACCGAACGCCAGTCATGCTCTTTCAGCAACTGAGAAGCAATCAGCCCGCCGAAGAATGCTCCCAGCGGATAGCCGATCACCATCAGCGCCGTGGCAAAGCTGCGCCGTTTGAAGCTGGACAGTTCAGCCACCACAGCATTGGTCGAGGATAGCATACCGCCGATGCCAAGGCCGGTGACGACGCGATAGATCGAGAGGGTTTGCGGGCTGTTAGCCGTGGTGGCGAGAAACATGCCGAGAATCATCAGCGTCAGACAAGTCAGAATGGTGGGGCGTCGGCCCCATTTATCGGCCAGACCGCCAAACAAGAGCGAGCCGATGCCCATGCCGATCAGTTCCATCGACAGCACCACGCCCAGGCCATCGGGGCCGAGGTGCCATTCGTCCTTGATCGATTTTCCAGCAAAAGCACTGGACAACACGTCAAAACCATCGAGCGCATTGAGACCGATGGTGATTGCCACCGCGATCCATTGGCGGGTCGACATTGGCCCGTGCTCAACGATCTGTTTGGGATCCTGTGTCGTCATTCATTCCTCTTCCCCCGCCGCTTTGCGGAGTTTGTTCTATTCGTGAATTCGGGCCAGCATCTCGATCAGTGTCTCGACCTCGCGGTCAGTAAAGCGCGATTTGAGCCAGCGCTCGTGCTCCAGGATCGCCTCCTTGGCCGTATCCAGCGCACGGCAACCGCCATCGGTCAGGTTGAGTGTCTGCTTGCGCCCGTCGCTTTGCGACTTGCCGCGCACCAGATAGCCGCGCGCCTGCAACCGGTTTACAATGGCCATGGTTGTCGCACGGTCCATCCGCATGCGCTGGGCCAGATCGGTCTGTGCCATATCAGGATGATCATCGACCAGCCACAGCACCGACACTTGCTTCTGCGTCAGGTCCAGGTCGGTAAAAGTCTCGGTGAAATGCCGGTAGGTCGCGCCATGTGCGAGGCGGATGTGAAACCCGACGATATTGCGGATTTCACCGATGTCCTCGTCGCCCTCAACGTGCGGGGTTGTCGGCACCAGCATTTCTTTTGGTCTTGTCATCGCAATCTCCCGGTGGGATTGTTAGTGTCGCTTACAAAATGAGTCGAGAGGGTAATGATGTCCGAATTTCCGAAGAGCCCTAGCTTCACCGGATTCAACACCCCTTCGCGGATCGAGGCCGACATTGCCGACCTCGCTCACACCGGTGTCATCCCGAGCGCCCTTGCAGGTGCTTTCTATCGAGTCCAGCCTGATCCGCAATTCCCGCCGCGGCTGGGTGACGATATCGCCTTCAACGGCGACGGGCTGATCGCCCGGTTTCATTTCCACGACGGGCAATGCGATTTTCGCCAGCGCTGGGCAAAAACCGACAAATGGAAGCTGGAAAACAGCGCGGGCAAGGCGCTTTTCGGCGCCTATCGCAACCCGCTCACCGATGATGAGAGTGTGCGGGGCGAGATCCGCTCGACCGCCAACACCAACGCCTTTCTGTTCGCCGGAAAGCTCTGGGCCTTGAAGGAAGACAGCCCAGCGCTGGTGATGGACCCCGCGACCATGGAGACCTTCGGGTTCGAGAAGTTCGCCGGCAAGATGACCGGCCAGACCTTCACCGCGCATCCCAAGATCGATCCTGAAACCGGCAACATGCTGGCGATCGGCTATGCCGCCAGCGGGCTGTGCACCGACGACGTCACCTACATGGAGATCGCTCCATCGGGCGAACTGATCCGCGAGGTGTGGTTCAAGGTGCCCTACTATTGCATGCTGCACGATTTCGGGATCACCCAGGACTACCTCGTGCTCCACGTCGTCCCCTCGATCGGATCGTGGGAGCGGCTCGAACAGGGCCTGCCGCATTTCGGCTTCGACACCACCAAACCGGTCTATCTGGGGGTCATCCCACGCCGCGACGAGGTTCAAGCAGGCGACATCCGCTGGTTCAAACGCGGCAATTGCTTTGCCAGTCACGTGCTCAATGCCTGGCAAGACGGCACGAATATCCACTATGTTGTGCCCGAATCGAAGAACAACTTTTTCCCCTTCTTCCCCGACGTCCACGGCGCGCCGTTCAATCCAATGGAATCGATGACCCGCCTGACCGACTGGACGGTTGATCTCGCCTCCAACGGAGAGGATTTCACGGCCATCACGCGGCTTACCGAGACCGTCTCGGAATTTCCGCGGATCGATGACCGCTTCACCGGCATGAAAACGCGCTATGGCTGGGGACTTGAAATTGACATGGCGCGCCCGGTTGAACTCAAGGGCGGCAGCGCTGGCGGTGCCTTGATGAACTGCTTGTTCTTCAAGGATTTCGAGAGCGGCGAGGAACAACACTGGTGGGCGGGACCCGTCAGCACCCTGCAGGAACCGTGTTTCATCCCGCGCGACAAGAACGCCCCGGAAGGCGACGGCTGGATCGTCCAGGTCTGCAACCGGCTCGATGAACACCG
>JBDUBN010000194.1:0-5531 GCA_040004085.1 Novosphingobium sp. | reverse complement strand
GCCTTCCCCTTTCGCCCCAGTCGCCCTACATGCACCACACAATGGCACGCCCCACTCCCCCAGCATTCGACAAAAAGAAAGTCGTCGCCGAAAATCGGCGGGCGAAGTTTGATTATTTCATCGACCACGTGTTCGAGGCGGCCATCGCCTTGACCGGAACGGAAGTGAAATCACTGCGCTTTGGCGAAGGCTCGATTGCAGAATCCTATGCCGAAGTTCGCAAGGGCGAGGTGTGGCTGGTCAATTCAAACGTCCCTGAATTCAGCCACGGTAACCGCTATAACCACGAGCCCAAGCGCCCACGAAAGCTGCTGCTGCATGAGCGTGAAATCGCCAAGATGACCGGCGCGGTTGAGCGTAAGGGCATGACGCTGGTGCCGCTGTCGATCTATTTCAACAGCCGGGGCCGGGCAAAAGTCGAACTGGCGCTGGCCAAGGGCAAAAATGCGGCGGACAAACGCCAGACGACCAAAGATCGCGACTGGCAGCGAGACAAGGCCCGGATTATGCGAGAGAACAGCTAAGCGGCTGTGTACGCGCGTCGATTCGGCACCAACGTGATGCAAAATTCGGGAATACTGATGACCACCCCACTTTCCCGAATGCTCAACTGGCTGCACAATCACATCCCGACACGTGAGCAGCTGGAAAAAAACCGCTTTGTCCGGCCCTATGCGCACCGCATCCTGCGGTCGGACTTGTGGCGGTTCAATCGCCGCTCGGTGCCGCGCGGGGTGGCGCTTGGGCTGTTTGTCGGCGTGATGATCCCACTCGCCCACTTCATTGTCGCGGCCTTTCTGGCGGTGTTTGTGCGCGCCAATATCCCCGCTGCCCTGCTGGCGACGTTCATTGGCTTTCCGGTGATTTATGTCGCGCTGGTGGCGATCGCCTACAAGATTGGCAACTGGCTGCTGCATGTCGACAAGCTGACCAGCATCCAGCCGATCAGTGAAACCATGCAGCACACCGAAGCAGGCAGTTTCCTGCAGCGGGTGACCGGGGCCGGGCTGGATACCGCCGTGGGTCTGTTCGTCATCGCCACGGTACTGTCGGGTGTCGGCTTTCTAGTCACCAGCCTGTTCTGGCGGCTATGGATTGCCCGCAAGCGCAAGCACCGGCTGGCGACCGCCCTGGCGGCAAGGGCGGCGCGCCCTTCCGGCCACGCTGCCGCGCTGGACCTTCCGCCGGTTCCATGATCGCAGCCGGACCCTCTTCCCGGTCCTCGTGGCCGTGGCTGGCGGTCCTCGCTGGCCTCGTTGCCTCGCTCGCGCTGCTGTGGCTGGTTACGCATGCTGTGCCCGTGGTGGCCGGATTTGGCGGCGGAGTGATCGCTCTGGGCACGGTGGCCTTCCTGCTGGGCACCCGCCAGCGGCCTGAGCCTGTATCCGAATGGGCGCTGCCCGACTGGTCCGTCACCATCGCCGCCATTGACCGGCCCGACGTGGCCGTGGCTATCACTGACCGTGCTGGTCGACTGACCTGTGCCAACGCAGTCTACGAAGCGTGGTTCACCGCGGGCCAAGCCCCGCCGCGCCTGCATGTGGATCCCGCCTCGCTCGAACGCCTGTCAACCGCCGCCCGCGCGGCTTGGCGCGATGGCAGGGGAGCGGCTGATCTGATCGAGAATGAAAGCGGGCGCTGGCGGGCAGAGGCAGAGCGGGCGGGGCGCGGCGATGATTTCCTCGTCTGGCGTTTTTTCGCCATGACCATCGCCGATCCGGTGAGCGATCTGGTCCGGGCGCTGGATGGCAAGGCCGGGCGGGCGCTTGCACGCTATGGTATCGCCGCCGCAATCGTCGATCCCGACGGTCTGATCCGCATGGCGAGCGCCGGTTTTGCCGAGCGCGCCACCGGCAACCCTACTGCCGCGCTGACCGGCCGGGAGTTCGTTTCCTTCCTCGATTCCGATGACCGTGAACGGGTGACGTGGGCGCGCGACGGCCGGCGCGCCACGCCGCTGACGATGTATTATGTGCCGGTCGCCGATCCTGATGCGGCGGGCGATCCTGATCCCGATACGACCCCCTCGCTGATGCTGCTGATGGACGCCGGAGTGGCCATCGGCGGCAGTTCTGCGGCCGAACTTCCCACTGCTGCGCCACATCTTGAGGCGCTGCTCGGCCAGCTACCGCTCGGCCTAGCCATGGCCGACCGCGATGGCCGCCTGCTATTCGCCAACGCCGCCTTTATGCGCGCGGCTGGCCTGGAAGTCGGCGCGCCGCCGCCTTACCCGTCCGATCTGGTGGTCAAGGAAGACAAGGGCGCGCTGGTCGATGCCGTGCGCCGCCATGCCCAAGGACCGTCGGCATCGGGCGACATCGCCGTGCGGCTGAAGCACCAGCCGGACGAGCCCGTATCGCTCAGCCTTGCCGGAGTGCGCGGGCTGGGCGAGGCGGCGGTGCTGCTCAGCCTGACCGATTCGACCGAGGAAACCCGGCTCAAGCGGCAAGTCGCACAGGCCACCAAAATGCAGGCCGTTGGGCAACTCGCGGGCGGGGTCGCGCACGATTTCAACAACGTGTTGACCGCCATCCTCGGCACCTGCGACCTCATGCTGCTGCGCCACACGCCCGGCGACAGCGACTATGACGATATCCAGCAGATCCGCGCCAGTTCCAACCGCGCCGCCAGCCTGACCCGCCAACTCCTTGCCTTCTCGCGCCAGCAAACCTTGCGCCCCGAAGTGCTGCAACTGCCCGACGTAGTGTCCGACATCTCGCAGATGCTCAAGCGACTGGTGGGCGAGCGCATTCAGTTCGTCGTTACGCATGATCGCGATCTCGGCCCGGTGCGCGCCGATCCGACGCAGCTGGAACAGGTGATCGTCAACCTCGTCGTCAACGCCCGCGATGCCATGCACCGCAAGGTGGACGGCCACGCCACGCTCACCCTCGCCACCCGCCGCGTCACCGCCGCCGATGTGCGGGCGATGCGCAGCGAAATCCTGCCGCAAGCCGATTACACCGCGCTGATTGTCGAGGACACTGGCAGCGGCATCGCGCCTGAACACCTTGGCAAGATCTTCGAACCGTTCTTTACGACCAAGGAACAGAGCCGCGGCACAGGCCTTGGCCTGTCGACGGTATACGGCATCGTCAAACAGTCCGGCGGCTTCATCTTTGCAGACAGCGAAGTGGGCAGGGGGACGACATTTTCGGTGTACCTACCGGTTTATCACGGCGCGCAAGTGCCCAGCCCACTGGCCAAACCCGAAGCCCGCCGTGCATGGGCAGGAGGCGGGCGCGTCCTGCTGGTGGAAGATGAAGACACCGTCCGCGCCGTCGCCGAACGCGCGCTGGTGCGGCAGGGCTACACCGTCACCGCCGCCAGCGATGGCGAAGAGGGGCTCGAACATATCCAGGCCATGTTCAAGACAGGGGGCGATGAATTCGACATCGTCGTCAGCGACGTCGTCATGCCGATCATGGACGGCCCCGCCATGGCCCGCGAAATCCGCAAAATTGCGCCCGCGCTGCCGGTGCTTTTCATGTCCGGCTATGCTGAAGAACAACTCCGCCGCGAGATCGACATCGAGAACATGTACTTCATCCCCAAGCCCTTTTCCGTGCAGCAGATTTCGGACAAGGTGGGGCAGGTGTTGGGCGTGCAAGGATAGAGCCGCTGTCGAATCGCCCACCTGCCATACCATCAACAGCTTTGTATATTGGCTTTAGAGGTTAGGAAACCGCTCGTTTGCCTCCAATTATATTTGCTAAGCTGTTGATATAAAGCTAATACTTAGTCGTTCTAAAAATGTTCCAGTTCCCCTCTTGTTCTTGTGGAACAAAGTGGATACAAGGTTGCCAGAGGTTGACCTTTCCGGTCAGCGCCAACTAGGCAAAGGGGACTTACGATGGCGGCTCAGCTCAAGCTGATCGAGGAAGGTAAAAACAAGACCATGAAGGACTCTGATCGCCAGAAAGCGCTCGAGGCGGCGCTGGCGCAGATTGATCGCGCGTTTGGCAAAGGCTCGGCGATGAAGCTTGGCTCGAAAGAGACTATGCAGGTGGAAGTGATCTCCACCGGTTCACTGGGCCTCGACATCGCGCTCGGCGTCGGCGGTTTGCCGCGTGGTCGGGTTATCGAAATTTATGGTCCGGAAAGCTCGGGCAAGACCACGCTGGCGCTGCACGTCATTGCCGAAGCGCAAAAGGGCGGCGGCACCGCTGCCTTTATTGACGCGGAACATGCGCTCGATCCGGTCTATGCCAAGAAGCTGGGCGTCAACATCGACGAACTGATCGTCTCGCAGCCCGATACCGGCGAGCAGGCGCTGGAAATCGTCGACACGCTGGTGCGCTCGAACGCGATCGATGTGCTGGTAATCGACTCGGTCGCCGCGCTGGTTCCCCGGGCAGAAATCGAAGGCGAAATGGGCGACAGCCATGTCGGCCTGCAAGCCCGCCTGATGTCGCAATCGCTGCGCAAGCTGACCGGCTCGATCAGCCGTTCGCGCTGCATGGTGATCTTCATCAATCAGTTGCGCATGAAAATCGGCGTGATGTACGGCAACCCGGAAACCACCACCGGCGGCAATGCACTCAAGTTCTACGCCTCGGTCCGCCTTGACATTCGCCGCACCGGCCAGATCAAGGACCGTGAGGAAATCGTCGGCAACGCTACCAAGGTCAAGGTCGTCAAGAACAAGGTCGCCCCGCCGTTCAAGCAGGTCGAATTTGACATCATGTACGGTCAGGGCATCTCGAAAACCGGCGAAATTCTCGACCTTGGCGTCAAGGCGGGTGTGGTTGAAAAGTCCGGCGCTTGGTTCAGCTACGATTCGATCCGCATCGGCCAGGGGCGTGAAAATTCGAAGCAGTACCTCAAGGAACACCCCGAAGTTTGCGACCGTCTGGAAGCTGCGATCCGCAGCCAGACCGACAAGGTCGCCGAGGAAATGATGGCAGGCCCGGACGCGGACGACGACATCTAATCCTCAAGGGGCCGCCCACCACCCCCCCAGTGGTGAAGCAGCCCGGAACAATGAACCGGCGCGAAGGCCCCCTTCGCGCCGGTTTTTGTTTGGCGGGTGCGAACTGCTCATGTGGCATTCACCTTCGGCACTTGTCGCCTGCTGTTACCTGAACTATCGGCAGAACCATGACTTCGACCAATGAAATCCGCCGGTCCTTCCTCGATTACTTCGGTTCGAATGGGCACGATATCGTCCCGTCCGCATCGCTGGTGCCGTATAACGACCCGACGCTGATGTTCACCAATGCCGGAATGGTGCCGTTCAAGAACGTGTTCACCGGTCTTGAAACCCGCCCGACCCCCCGCGCCACGTCATCGCAAAAGTGCGTACGGGCAGGGGGCAAGCATAACGATCTCGATAACGTCGGCTATACCGCCCGGCACCATACGTTCTTTGAAATGCTCGGGAACTTCTCGTTCGGCGATTATTTCAAGGAGCAGGCGATCACGCACGCCTGGAGCCTCCTCACTCGCGAATGGGGCCTGCCCAAGGACAAGCTGACCGTCACGGTTTACCACACCGATGACGAGGCGTTTGCGCTGTGGCAAAAGATCGC
>JBDUBN010000607.1:0-1674 GCA_040004085.1 Novosphingobium sp. | reverse complement strand
CGGTGGCCGGAAATCTCAAGATCCATGGTTGATGTGCTTCCGTTCAGTAATCGACCATGGCCATGTGCTTGTTGATCTCGCGCGCCTCTTCCTCGCTCAGCCCGATCGTGTTCAGCGTGCGGCGCGGATAAAACGGGATCGGTACTTCGCCCTCGGCAGAGATATGCCACATCATCCGGGTCTTTGCAGGCTCCCACCCGGCGCGCCCGTGGACCGTGGCGCTGTTGTCCCAGATGATGAAATCATCGGGTCGCATCGCGTGGCCGATCCGGTGGGGCGAGGCATTTACCAGCGCCCACAACTCATCCAGCAGGGCGATGCTCTCATCCTCGGGCATTCCAGGGATCAGGCTGTCATGCCGGGTCGGGATGTAAAGCATCGGCGCGCCGGTGCCCAGGTGACGCCGCACCAGCGGATGAAGCACGCCGATCCGCCGCTCCTCAATTGACTTGCTGGGCGTGGTGCGCGCAATCTCGGGTTCGATCTGGCGGGCAAAGAAGTGATGGATCGCGCGCAGGTTTGCGATGCGGTCCTTCATCGCCTGCGGCAGGTCCGCATAGACTCGGACCATATCGACGAAATAGGTCATCGGCGCAGGATCGCAGGTCTGGCGGCAATAGAACGCTATGTGGCCGACAGGTGCTTCCCATGATGTGGAATCGGAATGAAGCAACTGGGCAGAACTGTTGCCATCACCCAGCGGCTGGCCATCCGGGGTCTTGCCGTTAGAGATCACCTTGATCCATTCCGCCCCCGGAATGTGCAGCGCGCCCGATCCGTGTCGTTTGATATCCAGCAGCGGGCCGAAGTTGGCAGTGAATGCCTCGGCGGTGTGGGGTTCGATGTGCTGACCCCTGATCAGCACGAACCGGCGCGTGTTCAGCAGCTTGCGCATCATGTCGATGAACGGCTCGGTCGGGGCCATTTCCTCGAACACCACGTTCGTCAGTTCCACCCCCAGATATTCGGACAAGGGTTCAACGACGATCTGCTCAATATTCATCACGCGCTCCGCCGGTGCCCGCCGCGGCAGGCCTTGATGGCCGCCAAGTTTATGGCAGGTCCTTGCGCAAGTCTCATATCGTTTTACCCCGATTGATATGTGCTGCGTATCAATCCGTCAGCCAGGCATGACCTGCAGCAATCCCTGTTGATCCGCCTGTCTATGGTTAGGTTGCGGCGTTCTTGTCACGCGGGGCGGGCAACTGATCGTATATTCGCTGTCACGCCCGGCTCGGCCTCAATGGCGCATGAGCGACGGGGGCTCGGTTGACATCGCCGGATCGCACCGCAAAACCGGCGGGGTGAACATTCCAGATCCTCGACGCTTCCTGCGCAGCGTATTCGATGCCGCCGTCGCCCGCGCAATACCCGGCCCGTGCGTGCTGGCCCATTTGCCGCAAAAGCCGACCGGCCGCTGTGTCGTGGTCGGTGCGGGCAAGGCCGCTGCGGCAATGGCGGCGGCGGTCGATACGGCGTGGCCTGATGTGGCGCTGTCGGGGGTGGTGGTCACCCGCTATGGCCAGACGGAACCGGCTGGCCGGATAGCGGTGATCGAGGCCAGCCATCCGGTCCCCGATGATCACAGCGTTACAGCAGCGCGGCAGATTCTCGCCGCAGTTGGCGGCCTTGGCCCCGATGACCTTGTCATTGCGCTGATTTCCGGCGGTGCCT
>JBDUBN010000606.1:0-1677 GCA_040004085.1 Novosphingobium sp. | reverse complement strand
AACGCCCGACATCATGTCCGCGATAGGCTGGGGATGCCGCTCGCCCGATTACCACTCTTGTTACACAACTGGGCCGGAGGAGAACCTGCATGACCGTACGCCCGTTTCGCATCGATGTCCCCCAGCCGGTGCTTGACCGTATTGCCGCCCGGGTGGCCGAAAGCCGGATCGGTTATGCCCCAGCGGAAGGGCTATTGATGCCTGAAACCCCATTTTGTCGGCTGTGATGCAATTTTGCCAGCCTGTGCGGCCGATATCTCAGCTCCGAATGTTTCGCTTGCCAACCCAGAATGATGGTAGCATATGATGACATCATAATATGTCATAACAACCGCCGACAGGTTGATGCCATTGGGAGAACGTCTGATGACCAGCGTCCTACGTGAAAAGAAGATCAAGTCTGCCGATCGCGTCCTCGAAATCTTCGAGATGTTCTCGGAAGAACGGCAAAGCGTCACAGTGATGGACGTCGCCCGCACGCTGAATGTTCCCCAATCGAGCACGTCTGAATTGTTGGGTTCGCTAGTCCGCCGCGGGTATCTTTGCCGCGACCGTTCGGTCCGAACCTTCCGCCCTACCGCCCGCGTTGCGCTGTTAGGCGCCTGGGTCCAGCCGCAGTTGTTCCGCCATGGCCGACTGTTGTCGATGATGGACAGCTTGCAGGAAGAAACCGGCGAAGCGATCGTGCTGGCTTCGATGATCGGGCTCGAACTCAAGCATGTTCATGTGGTGGGCGATAGCCTGCCGGACACGCTGACATCCGGCACCGAGCACCATCTCTTGCATTCACCATTCGGCGTCGCCCTGCTTTCAGTCATGTACCGCGAAAACGTGCGGAAGCTGGTTCACCGGCTCAACGCCGAAAGCGATGCCTCATTGCACGTGCGCTACAGCGACCTTGAAGCGACCCTCAACCGGGCGAGCAGGCAGGGCTATCAGGTGGGCGACCTCGCCGATGGACGCGCTGCGGTCGCCATGCTCCTGCCCCAGCGCATGGACGAGGAACAGCTGGTCATCGGCATTGCCGGGCCAGCCGAGCGGATCAACGCGCGCTGCGAGCAACTGGTCCAGACACTGCGCGGCGCTATTGCCAACGGGTTCTCGCCGCGGAACGGACCGGATCTGCGCGAGGTTGAGCGGGCGCCGCTGGCCGCCGTGCAATAAGCGCGCACCTACTATTTTTTCCACGCAGAAAGGTTTTAAGTGACCCAGTATATCGTCACGCGCAAAGACGGCGCGATCGGCCACGTTATCTTCAACAAGCCCGAAAAAATGAACGCCATCTGCCTAGAGATGTGGCAGGGCATGGGCGACGCCATGGCACAGTTCGAGGCTGATGACGAAGTACGCGTCGTCGTGTTCTCTGGTGCGGGCGGCAAGGCTTTCGTAGCCGGTGCCGATGTTGGCAAGTACGAGCAGGAACGCGGCGCGAAGGACGCGCAAGAGCACTACGCCAAGACCGGTGAAGATGCGCTTCAGGCGATCTACAAGTCCAAGAAGGTCACAGTGGCCGCGATCGACGGTTACTGCATCGGCGGCGGCGTGTCCGTCGCGCTGGTCTGCGACCTGCGGTACTGCTCGGCCAAGTCCAGCTTCGGCCAGCCGGCAATGAACATCGGCATCGGCTACCGCTATTCATCGCTGCGCCGCATGGTCGACATCATCGGCTATGGCGCG
>JBDUBN010000605.1:0-1680 GCA_040004085.1 Novosphingobium sp. | reverse complement strand
TCGCCCAGAATGACCGGAACGCCTTGTCGATGAACTGGGCTTTCATCAGTGCCATTCAGCCGCCGACGAATTCCAGCTTGACCAGCAGCACATCGTTGACGCGAAGTTCGATCTTGCGGCTTAGCTTGCCGTTAGCGCCAACCTTGATCTTGCTGTCGAGTTCGGGAACATCGGCAGTGTGTTGCTGCAGGACAGCAATCTGCTTCGGGTTGAGATCCTTGGGTCGGCCCCACTCCATGTAGGTGGTGTAGGCGTCGTTGGCTCGATAGCCGGTACGATAGACTCGGAGGCGATATGCTCCTGGCTTGAGGGATGCAAGGGCCAGATCGACGGGTTCGGTTGCAATCGAAGGATGGGCTTTGGTGAAGTATGGCCGGTTGCTCTGTTCCTGATCTGGCAGGGTGAAGTTCCAGATCAGTCCGGAGAAATTGTTGCCGTCGCGGGTCAGCCAAGATTCGGAATCGCCATTGCTCAGCTCCTGCGGGCCAAGCGCGGCAAGGTATTTGTACGCGAAGAAGGCCGGCTTGCGGATGCCTTCGCGGTTGAGCAGCCCGAACCCGCCGTGGAACGAGGAGGGCGTCGGGCCGGCTTCCTCGAACAGATCCGAATAGACCCAGTAACTCATCGACTGGGCTTTGCTTTGCGTTGCCTTGAGCTTGTTCAGGATGAACGGTGCGCTGAGATAGGTGTCGTGGATTGGATCGCGCGGACTGTAGCTGGTGCTCCACTCGGTAATGTAGAGCGGCAGGTTGGGCTTTGATGATGCGTCAATCTGTTTGCGCACGTTTACGATGTCGTTGGTTATGGCCATCCGGTCGCGCACCAGCTTGTTATCGCCGACGCCGTTCTCGTCGAGGAAGCCGCCTTCGACGCCGTAGCTGTGGGTGGTGATGAAATCGACCGGAACCTTGGCCTGCTGGGCGTGTGCCAGAAATTCGGGAACCCAGGCGGCACCGGCTGTAGCGGGACCACCGACTGCCAGGTCACGATCGACGCTTTTGATTGCCATGACGGTGGTATCGTAAAGCTTGAAATAGTTGGGCTGGCTGCCGTTAGTCCAGAAGCCGTCAAGATTGGGTTCGTTCCAGACCTCGAAGCGCCATGTCCGCACTTCGTCCCTGCCAAAAGTTGATTCCAGATTGCGCGTGAACGCCGTGATAAAATCCGACCATTTGGCCCAATCCTTTGGCGGCGATCCGTTGCCCTTCCAGTAAAAGATCGTGCGGCTGTCCGATGCCAGATCGGACGGCATGAAGCCGACTTCGACCATAGGTTTGATCCCAGCCTTCAGGGCGTTTGCATAGACCGCGTTGACTCGATCGAAGTTGTAGTAGGGGCGACCGGATATCTCACGATAGGGATCGGTTTCATCATTGAAAATGCCGTGAAAGCGGATGTAGCGAAAGCCGATCTCATCCTGAACCAGTTTGAGCTGATCCTGATTGGCTTGACGCAGCAGAATTGCCCCGCGGTCGGCACCGACGCAGTCGCGCCAGGTTGTGCTCATGGGGCGGGCAACATTGGCCATGTCGGCGGAAACCGGCCGCGCTTCGGCAGTCAGTGCGAGAAGCAGGGTGCAGGACAAGACTGTCGCAGCAGCCAGTGAGAGCAGTTTCACGCGCCGAGATCCTTTCGAATGACATGCATCATTGCGCGTTCGGCTTGCCGACCATCACGCCG
>JBDUBN010000193.1:0-5582 GCA_040004085.1 Novosphingobium sp. | reverse complement strand
TGCGCATATCCATCCAGCCATGTACCGCATCGCAGCGAAAGAAGCGGTTGCCGAGTTGGTAACCACCCGGGCAGTTGATCCGCTCGTCAGGCGAGACACCGTGCATCTGCAGGGCAAGGCTGGCCATCGGCTTCATCGTTGATCCGGGCGGATAAAGGCCGCGCAGGGCCTTGTTTAGCAGCGGGATGTGGTCATCCTCGTTGAGCATTTTCCATTCGAGGCGGCCGATCCCGCCAGCAAAGCTGTTCGGATCGAATGCAGGCATCGAGGCCAGCGCGAGAATGCCGCCTGTCTCGCAATCGATCACCGTAACCGCTGCCGATTCCAGACCAATACGGCGCGCAGCGTAGTCTTGCAGGCCGCCATCGATAGTCAGGCGGATTGGTTTTCCCGGCACATCCTCACGCGTTTCAAGATCGCGGACAATCTTTCCGCTGGCGGTTACTTCAGAGCGGCGCGCACCGGGAACCCCGCGCAGCAGCGGCTCGAAATGCTTTTCCAGCCCATCCTTGCCGATCTTGAACCCCGGCGTGATCAGCAGCGGGTTCTTCTCGCGTTCATAGTCTTCGGCAGATGCAGGGCCGACGTAGCCGATCAAATGGGCGACAGAAGGTCCGGTGGGATAATAGCGCGAAAAGCCGCGCTGCGGGATCACGCCGGGCATATCGGGCAGGCGCACGCTGATCGCGGCAAAATCGTCCCAATCGAGGCCCGATGCCACTTCGACCGGCTGGAATCCGTGCGACTTTTCGATCTTGTCCTTCAGATCCTGCACATCGACGGCGTCAAGTTTCAGCAACTGGCCCAGTTCGGCCAGTGTGGCATTGGTGTTGACCAGCCGTTCGGGGATCAGATCAACGCGGAAGTCGGTGCGATTGCTGGCCAGCGGGCGGTTGTGGCGATCAAGAATCCAGCCGCGCCGGGGCGGTATCAACGCCAGATTGACGCGGTTACTCTCCGACATCATGGTGAAGCGGGCATTCTCGGCGAGCGCGATATAGCCCATCCGCACGGCCAGCAACACGCCAAGACCGCCCTGGATTGACCCGATCACCACGCTGCGCCGGTCAAAGCTGTTGTGCAGCGTACCGCTGCTGACATGGCGGGAGGTGCGCTGGCTGAACCGGTCGCGCAGGCGGCGGAACATCAGCCGATTACCCGAAACCGGGCGAGGCGCTGCCGGTCAATCCACGCCACCAGTCGGCCGACCAACGGGAACACGAGCACCGCGATCACCATGCCGGGGGCGAGCACCGCCAGCGGCGCCGACCCGCCAGCTGCATTGGAGAGCAGCAGCGACAAAAACAGGTAGGCGGCGATCAGTCCGGCAGCCAGCAACCAGTCCATTACCTGACTGCGCCACGGCTGATATTGCTCGACCAGTTCGATCACGATCATCGCCAGCGACCACAGGAATACGCCGGAGCCGAAAGGCTGCCCGCTGTATAGATCGTCGAACAGCCCCAACGGCAGCCCGGCCCAGACCGGCAGCAGGCCGGGGCGCAATTGCCGCCAACTGAGGAACGTCAGAAACCCAAGCGGCGGGGCAACCGGGGCAGAGGCGATGATCATCCAACCCGGGATCAGGCTACCCAGCATGACGCTGACCCACGGCAGCACGCGTGCGAGCAGCGGGGAATGTACGCGGTTGATCTGCTTGCCGCCAGCCATCAGCGCGCGGCTCCTGCCGGTTGGGCCGCCGCGTCCACCGCTTGGCCGTTCCACACGGATTCTACCATGACGAATTCGCTGGTGGTTGGATCGCTCAGCACGCGGGCGACGGCGCCGTCATGGGTGACGTCCGAGACCACGCCCACCGCTATGCCGGGCCGGTACAACCCGCCCGATCCCGACGTCACGAATACGTCGCCGCGTTTCAGGGGATTGATGCCAAGGTCGATCAGCCGCAATTGCAGCGTGCCGTCGCTGTGGCCGGTGGCATAGGCCGCCACGCCATCACGCGCGCGGCGTACCGGCACCAGACTTTCACCATCGGTAATCAACAATACCCGGGCGGTCTGCGCGGAAACTTCGAGCACCCGGCCGACCAGTCCGAGCGGTGAACGCACCGGCATGCCGACAGTCACACCCGCCGCGCTGCCTGCCGAAAGCGTGGCAAAGCGCCGTGTACTGCTGCCGGTAGCGGCAATCAGGCGGGCGCGAATGACAGGGGCCGCGTCGTCCTGAGGCAAGTTCATCAGCGCTTTCAGGCGGCGGTTTTCATCGGCCACCGCTTCCGCCTCGGCCAACCGCACACGAGCCAGTTCGGCTTCCTTCTCGAGCCGCGCTTTCGTCGCACCGGACATGACAAACCCGCCAAGCGTGGCGAAAACAGTCCGACCCTCATCGCGCCCGGTCGCAACCACTCGGCCAGCCGGAGCCACCGTGTCAGAGGCAATTCCAAGCAGGCCGGAAAAGGTCGACGGATTGATGATCGAGGCGATCAGCAGGCCAGCGCCCACCAGCGCGCCGACTATGCCCGCGATATACCCGAAAAAGGTAGTGTATTGCGCCCGCCGGGAAAAACCGGTGCGCCGGTTGATCGGCGGCGCCATGCACCTCTCCTCAAATCGCAGGCAGCCCTCAGGCCGTCATCAGGACGCCGCGGTAAATCGGATCTTCCATCGCCCGACCCGTGCCCAGTGCGACGCACGACAGCGGATCGTCGGCAACGCTAACCGGCAGGCCGGTTTCCTCACGCAAGTACTCGTCCAGCCCCTTGATCAATGCCCCGCCGCCGGTGAGCACAATGCCCTGATCGACAATGTCGGCGGCCAGTTCAGGCGCGGTGTTTTCCAGTGCGATGCGAACGCCTTCCACAATCTGGCCGATGGGCTCGGACAGGGCTTCGGCGATATTGGCCTGGGTGATGATGATTTCCTTGGGCACGCCGTTGACCAGATCGCGACCCTTGATGTGGATCGTCTCGCCAATGCCGTCCGCCGGGATGGTCGCGCAGCCGTAGTCTTTCTTGATCCGCTCTGCCGTGGCTTCGCCGATCAGCAAGTTATGGTGACGGCGGACATAGCTAACGATCGATTCGTCCATCTTGTCGCCGCCAACGCGGACCGATGTGGTGTAAGCCAGACCGCGCAATGACAGCACCGCGACTTCGGTCGTGCCGCCGCCGATGTCGACAACCATCGAGCCTACGGGCTCTGTCACCGGCATGTCAGCACCAATCGCGGCGGCCATCGGCTCAAGGATCAGGAACACTTCGCTGGCCCCGGCGTTCGAGGCCGCATCACGGATGGCGCGGCGCTCAACCGACGTGGAGCCTGACGGCACGCAGATTACAATCTCCTGACGGCGGAACGGGTTGCGCCCACCGTGAACCTTGCGGATGAAGTACTTGATCATCTCCTCAGCGACTTCGATGTCGGCAATCACACCGTCGCGCAGCGGGCGAATCGCCTCAATGCTGGCGGGGGTCTTGCCCATCATCAGCTTGGCGTCATCACCAACCGCCTTGACCTTTTTGACGCCGTTAATCGTCTCAATCGCGACAACCGACGGCTCATTCAGCACAATTCCGCGATCCTGGACGTAAACCAGCGTATTCGCCGTCCCCAGATCGATGGCCATGTTCTGTGAGCCGAACTTGAAGAATCGCGACATGAAAGATGACATCTGGTTTTCCGTGCAATTATAGTGCCTTGACTGCTATCCTTGCCTGGGCGTCGGAGCAGTCAATGGAGATGGACGGCGCCCCATTAACCCAAGCATCGCATAAAGGCCAAAATTTTGTCGCGAATGCGGTGCAAACATTGCGCGCTTGTCTCGAAATCCCGGCAGTTCGCCGCTAGGCAGTTGCGATGCCGACAATCCGCCGCCTCCCTGATACGCTCGTCAACCGCATCGCCGCGGGCGAAGTCGTCGAGCGTCCGGCGGCGGCGCTCAAGGAGCTGGTTGAAAACGCCATCGATGCAGGGGCGACCCAAGTTACTGTTCGGCTAGGGGCAGGCGGCCTCGATCTGATCGAAGTGACCGACGACGGCTGCGGTATGGACCCGGACGAGATAACGCTGGCGCTCGAACGCCATGCTACCTCCAAACTGCCGGACGAGGCGATTGAACTGGTCTCCACACTGGGCTTTCGCGGCGAGGCGCTGCCCTCCATCGCCAGCGTCGCGCGGCTGACGGTCGAAAGCCGCACCAGAGGGAGCGCCGAAGGCTGGCGGCGGGTGGTCGATCATGGCGTGCTGGCCGACGAAGGACCGGCCGCCTTGCCGCCCGGCACCCGCATCCGGGTTGAGCAGCTGTTCGCGCTGGTGCCCGCGCGGCGCAAGTTCCTGCGTTCGGCCCGGTCGGAATATGCTGCCTGCCTTGATGTCGTGCGCCGCCTCGCCATGGCTCGCCCCGAAATCGGCTTCACGCTGGAGCACGACGGCCGCCGCGTGCTCGCGGTGCAACCGGGCGAGGGGTTGGCCGAACGCGTGGCGCGGCTGGTGGCGCGCGAACTGGCGAGCGACGGGGTGCTGGTCGATATCGAGCGGGGGCCATTGCGGCTGACCGGCGTTGCGGGCTTGCCGACGTTCAACCGGGGCGTCGCCGATCACCAGTACCTGTTCGTCAATGGCCGCCCGGTGAAGGACCGGCTGCTGATCGGCGCGGTGCGCGGTGCCTACTCCGACATGCTGGCGCGCGATCGCCATGCCGTACTGGCGCTGTTTCTGGATGTCCCGCCCGAGGAAGTCGATGTCAACGTCCATCCGGCCAAAACCGAGGTGCGGTTCCGCGATCCCTCGCTGGTGCGCGGATTTATTGTCGGCGGATTGCGGCATGCGCTCGATTCCGGCGACCGGCGCAGTGCTCAGGCTCCCGCAGCGTCGGCGATGGGGAACTGGCAGGTGGAACCAGTGGCTCCCGCTCCGGCGCTGCAATCGCTGTTCGCGCGTGAGTATTCCGCACCCCGCGTCAGCGAGGCCGGAACGGCATGGCGTGGCTATGAAGCAGCAGTCTTCGCGGGCAAAGCGGAGGTGGCCGAGGAAATACCCGCCGCCTCCGCCGATTACCCGCTGGGCGTCGCGCGGGGCCAAGTGGCTGGGACGTACATAGTGGCCGAGGCCGCCGATGGTCTGGTGCTGGTGGATCAGCACGCCGCCCATGAACGGCTGGTGCTTGAACGCCTGCGCGCAGCGGGAGCGGGCGAGGCGATTAACGCCTCACAGGCGCTGTTGCTGCCCGAAGTAGTTGAACTGGAAGAACCCGCTTGTGATCGGCTCGAAGAACGCGCGGAGCAACTCGCAAGCTTTGGTCTGAGCATCGAACGCTTCGGCCCCACCGCAATGCTGGTCCGCTCGGTGCCTTCGGTGTTGGCCAAGGGCGACGTCCACGCGCTGGTGCGCGATGTGGCCGATGATCTTGCGCAAAATGGCGATGCTTTGCTGCTGGGCGAGCGGCTGGATCATGTCTTGGCGACAATGGCCTGCCACGGATCGGTCAGGGCCGGGCGGGTACTCTCCGTCGCCGAAATGAACGCGTTGCTCCGCGAAATGGAGCGCACGCCGCGCTCCGGCCAATGCAACCACGGCCGCCCGACCTGGGTGAAACTGGCGCTGGGCGATGTGGAGAAGCTGTTC
>JBDUBN010000192.1:0-5592 GCA_040004085.1 Novosphingobium sp. | reverse complement strand
CCATCATCAGATCAACGGGTGAATCTGGGCTTCTGAATGTAAGCCTGACTTCCTGGCTGAACGCATTCTTCCGAACGGAAGACAGGCCGCCGATGAAGAAACGAGCGCCAGTAGTCTGAGCGTCAATTGTCTTTTGACGAATGCCGTACCAACCTGTCACCGAATTTATCGAGATTGAATCGGTAAGTTCGTAGTTGATGTCGGAAGTGACAAGGTATTGCTTAACCTTGAGGTATCCCGAGTCGGAATCAAAATCTGGATTACCCGTAAGCGTGCGAAGTGCCGCCGAGGGGATCGGCGCGAAAACAACTTTGTCGTCAAGGACGCAATCTTCAACTGTAGCGCCTCCGACGCCCGGACCATGAGGCACACCACCCACGCAGGCAATCTTCTGGCTGGTCGAATAGCTTCCGGTTTCGCTGACATGGTCATAAGTGCCGCGAAGCTTGACCGTCAGTCGGTCCATCGGCTTCCAGTTGGCACTCAGGCGAAAGCCTTCCTCGTCC
This sequence comes from Novosphingobium sp., assembly GCA_040004085.1. Taxonomy (GTDB): domain Bacteria; phylum Pseudomonadota; class Alphaproteobacteria; order Sphingomonadales; family Sphingomonadaceae; genus Novosphingobium. Next base: position 5,086 of record JBDUBN010000192.1, on the reverse strand, counting down.
GTGCCTGGAGAATAGTCGAACGTGCGAACCGGAGCGACATTCTTGAAATAACCGCGCTGACGCGTGAACCGACCAGCCGCACGCACATTCAGGGTGTCAGTGAGCGGGCCCGATACGTAGCCGTCGAGATCCACCTGATGAGCGTGGAACTCATACCCGGCACTGAACTGCGACTGAAACGTGCTGGTAGGCTCTGCCGACCGGATCGAGACGATGCCGCCGGTAGAGTTCTTGCCAAAAAATAGCGCCTGCGGGCCCTTCAGAATTTCCACCTGGCCGATATCGATGTTTGCCAAGCGGACCACGCCGCCGTAGCTGAGCGGAACGCCATCGATATTGATCGTGACCGCGGGCTCAGACGACGCGTTGGATGAAGGGCTTGCCACGCCGCGAAGGGTCAGGTTGCCGCCATAGGGCCCCGTCGCGGGCGCAATGATCAGCAACGGGGTCAGCTTCGCAACGTCTGTGATACTTGTGACGTGCAGGCTGTCCAGCTTCTCAGCGGAAAATGCGGTGAGAACGACCGGCGTTGCCAGCGTTGTCTCATTGCGCCGACGGGCCGTGACGATGATGTCCGAACCATCTGCCACTTCGCCCGATGACGCTGCCGGTGATGCCGCAGCATCCTGAGCCACGGCGGCGTCGGCCGCAGCAGCGGGAGCTGCCAAACTGGCCCAGGCCATGGCTGCAAAGCTCGCTAGATATAATTCTTTTTTCATAAATTGTTCCCTCCCTAATTGGCGCCCGTCACAAATTTTGACATCGCGCATCAAACTTGCTGCTTATCGCCAGCACCCTGAATGTTCTCGGCGATCTGAATTTTCGCCGGGAAACTGGATGCTGTATCTCCCTCGTCAAGCACCATACTGCAAGCGCAGATGGCAGTTTCCAGTCTAAAACAAACCCATTAACGCATTCTCGTTAATCACATTGGCGATCTATCGCGAATAAGCGCCCAATCCAGTGATCAGGCTTGGAGTTCGGGCCTGCATGCCGGCGTTCCTACTCCGGCATGTCCAATATATCGGGCAAATTCCGGGTGGCAATAGCTGCTTTTCTTTTGCAAAGCGGATTTCGGTTAAAGGCGGAAAGCAGCCCCGGCACCTTCGTGGAATCCGATCTGACGAGTTTAGAACAGCGTTTGCGCCAATCCCAACACTCCGACCGGAATGAATCGTTGCATGTCATCCTGTCCGAGAACTAGAACAGATGAACTAGATGAATGGATGAGGGTGCAGATGAACGGGCCGTGGCTGGTTGCCACTATTATCGCGCCCCGGCTTTCTGGCCTTGCCCTCTCGATAGCTCCTGATGGAAGGAACCGCTGATGGTCGGCTTTGATATGGGATTGTCCGATGTCCCCGCGCTCGTCACCGGCGGTGGGTCAGGCATTGGGCGGGCGACGGCAAATCTACTCGCCGAACTGGGTGCGGCTGTCGCGGTGGTTGACCGGGACGAAAGCTCGGCGCGGGCGACGGCAGATGCCATCGTTGCGCGCGGCGGCAAAGCTATCGCGTTGACTGCTGACGTCAGTAGCCCTCAGGCGGTGGCAGCAGCTGTCGCGGACGCGGAAGCAGCCCTGGGCGTGATACGAGTGCTGGTGAACAACGCGGGCATTGGCGAACGGAGGAAGACGATCGACATACCGATCGAGGACTGGAAGATGGTGCTCGACGTCAACCTGACCGCGGTGTTCCACTTCTGCCACCTTGTCGCCCGGCGCATGGTCGATTCAGGTGTCGGCGGAGCGATCGTCAACGTGTCCTCGGTCGCTGGCCTGACAGGCGTGGCCAATCGCAGTTCCTACGTAGCTTCAAAACATGGGGTGATCGGATTAACCCGAACTTTGGCGTTGGAGCTGGCGCCGCACGGCATCCGTGTGAACGCCGTTGCCCCCGGGACGGTCGCGACGAATTTGACATCCGCGATGCTGAAGAGTTCCGAAGGTGCCGCCCGGACCATGGCGGCGCATCCCATGGGGCGGGTCGGTGAAGCTGGCGAGATCGCCGACGCCATTGTGTTTCTGGCCTCGCAGCGCGCAAGTTTCATAACCGGCACGGTGCTTGTGGCAGATGGCGGCTTTTTGGCCGGCAAAGTGGCTTAGATATATCACCCATAAATCAGCAGTACGACGGAAGGATTTGGAATGAGGGTTCGGCCATTCAGCGGCAAGTTGGCAGTCGTGTCAGGGGCCGCCAGCGGCATTGGCCGGGCCATCGCCGAGGAATTCGGAAGGCGTGGTCTTCAGGTGGTCGTGGCGGATATCGACCTCGAAGGCGCTGAGCGTGTCGCCGCTGGTATCGACGCCGCGGGTATCAGCCGGGCCTCGGCGGTGAAGCTCGACGTCCGCAATGAAGAGAGCTGGATCAAGGCTCTCGATGTCGCGGAGTCTCGTCATGGAGCGCTGGCCGTGCTCGTCAGCAATGCCGGAGTTGCAGGCAGTTCCATGCCATTGAGCGAGACACCGTTCACGGCCTGGGAGTGGTCACGTTCCGTCAATCTCGATGGGGCTTTCCTCGGACTTTCTCATGGCGCGCGCCGTATCATCTCGGCGGGCGAACCGGGCCACATCATTGCAACTTCGTCCATGTCCATATTCGCACCACCTGAAGGGATGGGCATTTACGCGGCCATGAAATCGGCCGTGGTGGCCTTGTGTGAAGCATTGCGGCGGGAACTCGCGCAACATTCGATCGGGGTATCTGCCCTGCTGCCTGGCCCGGTACAAACCAGCCTTCTCGAGGCGAATGTAGGTCGCGCGCCGAGTGGTGTCGAAATTGAAGAGCGCGAGGACCTCATCCAGATGCTTCAGCAAGGATTGGATCCTGCTGCAGTCGGCAGGCAGGTCGCTGACGCGCTTGGCACCAATCAGTTCTGGCTGTTCACGCATCCGGAACTGGAACACCGGATCGATACGCGAAACGCCGAAATGAAGCTGGCGTTGCACGGAGGCTGACCTGAACTGGCGAGCGAGCACGTTGCTTGCCTTGCGAAGCGTTCCAGCGCATCGTTGATTGATAACTGTTTGCCGGACCCATGCAGCCGATAAATTAGTCGCCAACGGAATATCCGGGCGAAGGCGAGGCAAGACAATCGCCGAACGGGAGTAGGAGCTTGAGTGAACGTGCGCCCGATCAGGCCGTCATGAAAGGCGGCGGCGAAACCGTGGCAGGCAGTGCTCGACGAGGTCGGATCCTGCGGCAACCCACGGCGAAGGATATCGAGGATTCCACGATCACGGCCTTTATGCGCTGGCTTGGCGATCATCGCGCATTGGCCTTCGCGGATTACGCCGAACTGTGGGAATGGTCGATCCGTGAACCGGAGCAATTCTGGAGCGCGCTGTGGGACTATTTCGAGATCGAGGCCAGCGCGCCATACGAAGTGGTTCGCCGCGGCACCACGATCCTGGATACGGCCTGGTTTCCGGGCGCACGCCTGAATTTTGCCCAGCACCTGCTCCGGCATGAGCGCCGCCTCGCCGATCGGCCGGCGATGCTCTGCCACGCCGAAGATGGCGCGAGACGCGAATGGACCTGGGGTGAGCTTGGGAATGCGGTAAGGCGCCTCGCCACCGAATTTCGTGCGATGGGCATTCAGCCAGGTGACCGGATTGCCGGATATCTGCCTAACACTGCCGAGGCGGCCATTGCCCTGTTGGCCGCCACCGCAATCGGCGCAGTCTGGTCCAGTTGCAGTCCGGAATTCGGGGTGAAAGCTGCCCTGGACCGTTTCGGACAGATCGAGCCCAAAGTGGTGATTGCGGTTCCGCGCTATCGCTATGCGGGCAAGGTCCGTGACCGCGGCGCCACCGTGGACGAAATCGTCGCCGGATTGCCTACGGTCAGTCATCTTGTAGTCGTGTCGGAGGATGAGTCCGATTGGCGACCCTCCGGATCCGTGCCTAACGTCATCTCCTGGGCGACGCTGCTCGAAACGCCCGCGATACCGGCGGACGAATTTCGGTTCGAAGCTTTGCCTACGGATCATCCGCTCTGGATCGTCTACACTTCGGGCACCTCCGGTCCACCGAAGGCGGTAGTCCACAGCCACGGCGGAGCGCTGCTGGGTACCTTGAAAGATCTTGGTTTTCACATCGAGGTTACGGAAAAGTCGAGGCTGTTCTTTTATTGTACGACCAGTTGGATCGTATGGAACCTGATGTTGGGCGGTTTGAGCCTGGGCGCCAGCGTGGTGCTCTATGACGGCAGCCCGTTCGAACCCGACATCGGCCGGCTGTGGTCCATCGCCGAACAGGCCAAGGCGACCGTGTTCGGCACCAGTCCCGGCTTTATCGCCAAGATGATCGAGAAGGACTACAGGCCCTCAGCGCATCACGCACTCGGGGCCCTTGAAGTCGTCGTCCTTGCCGGTGCCATCGCAGAGGATTTTGTTTGCGATTGGCTTGCGGCTGAATTGCCGCCGCATACCCGTACTGTATTGCAAGCCGGGTCCACTGAAATCTGCGGGGGCTATGCAGGAGGTGTGAGACTGCTGCCTTTTCGCTCTGGCGAAATAACGGCGCGGGTCCTGGGTATGGACGTCGAAGCGTTCGACAAGGACATGAAAGCGGTGCGCGGGGACATGGCGGAACTTGTTATTCGCACCCCCTTCCCCAACGCCCCGCAAAGCTTGTGGAACGATCCGGATGGCTCGCGCTTTGTCGAGACATACCTGTCCGACATCCCCGGCATGTGGCGGCAGGGTGATATCATCACGATCTTTGCTGACGGCGCCTGCCGCATTGCCGGGCGGTCGGACGCCACCATCAAGCGCAACGGTGTCCGCATGGGCACCAATGAGTTATATCGAGCGCTCACAGATGAGCCGCGCATAGCGGACGCGATTGCAGTCTGCCCACAGGCCGGCCGCTTCCATGGTCAACTGCTGCTATTTGTTCAAATGGCCGGCAGCGGCACGCTGGATGACGAGATCCATCGCGAGATTGTGCGGACGATTTCCGACACGCTCAGTCCGCGCCATGTGCCCGACCTGATAGTCCAGGCTCCTGCCGTGCCCTATACCGTGACGGGCAAGCGCATCGAGGTCCAGTTGCGCGAGTTGCTCGATCACCGAATCGCGCCCG
>JBDUBN010000604.1:0-1688 GCA_040004085.1 Novosphingobium sp. | reverse complement strand
GCAGTTCGGCGTCCATGACATCGCCGCCGACGTTTTCGAACACGATGTTGACGCCCTGCGGCGCGGCGGCGCGGATATCGGCGGCGAGTTCGGCCACCGACTTGCCCTTGTAATCGATCGCGACATCGAAGCCGTAGTCCTCGGTCAGGCGGCGGCATTTCTCCGCGCCGCCAGCAATCCCGATGGTGCGGCAACCGGCGATCTTGCCGATCTGCCCGACTGCCGATCCGACCGCACCGGCGGCGCCGGAAACCAGCAGCACTTCCCCGGGCACGGGCTTGGCCACGTCGAGCAGGCCGAAATAGCCGGTCAGCCCAACCGCGCCCATGGCCGACAGGAACTTCGATGGCGAATCGACCTGAGCAATGTCGATCTTCATGGTGAAGCCGCCGAGCTGATTGACCGAATAATCCTCCAGCCCGTTCAGCCCCATGACCCAGTCTCCCACCTGAAATTCGGGCGTATCAGAGGCGTGGACCACGCCGACAGTCGTGGCGCGCACCGGGTCACCCAGGGCGATTGGCGGCATGTAGCTGGGCAGGTCGTCCATCCAGCCGCGCTGGGCCGGGTCGAGCGAGCAAAAGTGATTGCGGACCACGAAACCGCCGGGCGGCGGGGCCGGAACCGGGCTTTCGATGAGGCTGAAATCTTCAGGCACCGGTGTGCCGTGCGGGCGGCGAATCAGCAGGAATCGGCGGTTCTTCGTCATGGCGCAACTCTCCGGTTATGCCGCCCTGCTCGCGTTTCTGCGCGGCCTGCGCACCTGTGACATTAGGCAGTTAAGCCGGACCGCCGTTTCGTTGCATATCGGCCGCGCCAAAAAGATGCCCGGCAACATGCCGATCTGGGGGGAGTATTATCATGAGATCCGCGTTCACTCGCAACATCGTTTTCGCCGCGCTGGCGTCCACCGCCGCGCTTGGTCTGTCCGCACCCGCATTTGCGCAGGACGCCGCCCCGCAAGCTGACAGCACGCCAGCGGATGACAATGGCGAGATCATCGTTTCCGCCCGCCGCCGCGATGAAACGCTGCAGTCCACTCCGGTCGCGATCACCGCGGTCAACGCCGCAACGCTTGAGAACAAGGCGTCGACCAACATCGGCGACCTGACCGGTGCTGCGCCAAACCTCCTGATCACCCAGCAGAACTCGGGCGCGCAGGCCGCCAACCTGTCAATCCGCGGCCTGACTTATGCCGACATCGAAAAATCGCAGACGCCGACTGTGGGCGTGGTGGTTGATGGGGTGACCATCGGCACCAATACCGGCCAGCTCGTCGATGCATTCGATATCGACCAGATCGAAGTGCTGCGCGGTCCGCAGGGCACGCTGTTTGGCGCCAACACCATCGGCGGCGTGCTGAACATCCGCCGCACCAAGCCGACCATGCGCACCGGCGCCAAGCTGGAAGCATCCTATGGTCGCTGGAATACGTGGAACGGCAAGGCGATCGTCAACTTTGGCAATGACACCAACTGGGGCGTCAAGGCGTGGTATTTCCACAACGCCACCGACGGCTTCTACAACAATGTCATCCAGAACAAGAATGGCGGCTGGAGCAAGGGCGACAACATGGGCGCCAGCCTGCTTTACAAATCGGGCAGCTTTGATGCGCAGCTGACGGTCGAGAACACTATCCAGACCTTTGATCCGGTGGTCGCAAACCTGGCGAACAGTTCCGAGGTGTT
>JBDUBN010000603.1:0-1689 GCA_040004085.1 Novosphingobium sp. | reverse complement strand
TCGCGGTATGATCAAAAGTGTCAGGCAGAGCCGAGGGGCGGCGCTGCTATTGGAGGTGTGGCAATCCCATAAACACATCAATTGCACGGGAATTCACGACGTGGAACTAGACCCATCGGTTGCAGCAGTGGTCACCGGAGGCGCAACGGGCCTTGGTGCAGCGACTGTGCGCGCACTTGCCGCCAAGGGGGCGAAGGTCGCGATCTTTGAGCGTGACGCAGAGCGGGGGCAGGCACTTGCCAGCGAGTTGGGAGTCACCTTCTGTCAGGTCGACGTCACCTCGGACGATAGCATCGCGGCAGCCTTTGCCGCCGCTCGCGTCCCGACTGAGTACGCGTTGCTGGCCTCGGCGATGATCGAAAACGGCTATATCAATGGCGAGGACGTGCGCATCGACGGCGCAATCCGCATGGCACCGCGCTGACCGATGATGACCGGGATTTTTGCTCAGCCGTCGCGGTGGATGGACGATGAACTCCGCCAGTTTGACGATTCGGTGCGACGCGTCCTTGCCGATTGCGCCCCGCCCGAACGGCTGGCGCGGTGGCGGGAAGCTGGCATTGTCGAACGCGACGCATGGGCGCAAGTGGCCGGGGCCGGCCTGCTGGGTCTTTCGGTCGCGCCCGAATATGGCGGCGCGGGCGGTGATTTTCGTCATGAGGCGGTGCTCATCCGCAGGCTTGGCCTAATCGGTGCCGACGGCTGGGGTGTGCCGTTGCACAACGGGATTGTTGCGCCGTATATCGAGAACTACGGCACCGAGGAACAGAAGCGGCGCTGGTTGCCGGGGATGGTTTCGGGCGAACTGATCTCGGCCATCGCCATGACCGAACCGGGCGCAGGATCGGACTTGCGCGGCATGCGGACAGTGGCGCGCAGCGACGGGCAGGGCTACCGCCTGAGCGGCCAGAAGACCTTCATCAGCAATGGCCAACTGGCTGACCTGATCATCGTTGCGGCACGGACCGGCGGCCCTGACAGCAAGGCGATTTCGCTGTTCGGAATCGAAACGAAGGATGCGGAAGGTTTCCGGCGCGGGCGTAATCTGGACAAGGTCGGGTTGGAGATAGGCGACACCTCGGAACTGTTCTTTGACGATGTCCCGGTTCATGCCGCAAACCTGATCGGCGGCGAGGAAGGCCGGGGATTGTCGCAGTTGATGCGGCAATTGCCGCAAGAGCGCCTGATCATTGCCATCGAGGCGCTGGCCGTGATTGAGGCGGCCGTCGATCACACTATTGATTACGTCCGCCAGCGCCGCGCCTTTGGCCAGCGCTTGATCGATTTCCAGAACACCCAGTTCCGTCTGGCCGAATGCAAGACCGAGGCGATGGTGGCGCGCAGCTTTGTCGATCAGTGCATCGAACGCTTCGTCTGCGGCGAATTCGATGCAGAGCAGGCGTCGATGGCCAAACTGTGGGTCACCGAGCGTGCCCAGCAGGTGGTCGATACCTGCCTGCAACTGTTCGGCGGCTATGGCTATATGAACGAATATCCGATCGCCCAGATGTACAAGGATGTGCGGGTCAAGCGCATCTATGGCGGCACCAGCGAAATCATGAAGCTGCTGATTGCGCGCTCGTTCGAGGGCTGATCAGCGGCCGGAATGACGATGCAGATATTCCGCACGGCATTCTAAACCCCCATCATTCCGGCAGTGGTCGCGCCGTCGATGACGAATTCGCTGCC
>JBDUBN010000602.1:0-1691 GCA_040004085.1 Novosphingobium sp. | reverse complement strand
GGTGACCGGATGGTGATCGTGAACCCGTTCTTCCACAGCTTCGGCTATCGCGCGGGTTGGGTCGCGTGCCTGATCGACGGGATGACCGCTTATCCGGTGGCCGAACTGAAATCCGATGCGCTCGCCGCGTTGATCGAGCGCGAACAGATCACCGTCCTGCCGGGACCGCCGGCCCTGTTCCAGACGCTGGTCGATAGCCCTTCGCCGCATGATATCTCATCCTTGCGGATCGGCACGACCGGTTCGGCCAACCTGCCGGTCGCGCTGATGGAGGCTTGCCACGATCAACTGGGGCTGGAGCTGATCCTGACCAGCTATGGCCTGACCGAGAATACGGCGATGGGCACCAGCTGCCGCATGGGCGACGATGCCAAGACGCTGGCGACCACCGTGGGCAGGGTATTCCCCGGGTGGGAGATGCAACTGGTCGGCACGGACGGCCAGCCAGTCCCCATCGGCGATCCAGGCGAAATCTGCTTTCGCGGGTTCAGCGTGATGCAGGGCTATTTCGAAGACCCCGCCGCCACCGCCGAGGCGATCGACCCGCAGGGGTGGCTGCACACCGGCGACGTCGGCATGCTTGATGAACGCGGCTATGTGCGGATCGTTGACCGGCTTAAGGACATCATCATCGTCGGCGGTTTCAACGTCTATCCCGCAGAGGTTGAATCCATGCTGCGCAAGGCTCCCGGCGTCGCCGAAGTGGCCGTGGTCGGCATGCCTGATCACCGAATGGGCGAAGTCGCCGTCGCCTTCATCGTGCCCGCAGCCGGGACGGTCCCGGACGTGGCAACGCTGACCGCTTGGTCGCGCGAACAGATGGCAAATTTCAAAGTGCCGCGCCGGTTCGAGCTGATCGATGCCCTGCCCAAGACCCCGCTGGGGAAAGTCCGCCGGGTCGAGCTGAAGGCGCTGGCCGCCGATTTCGGCAGCAAAGGTTGACGATGGAGGCGGCGTCAGGCCGCCGTATCGAAATGCGGCGTGGCGCTGGTGAAGCCGCCCAGTGCCGCCAACCGCGCAAGATGGCTTTCGGTATCGCCCAGCAACATGCCAATGGCGGTAAGCCTGCGGAAATAGTGGCTGATCACGTGTTCTTCGCTGACCCCGATGCCGCCGTGCAGCTGCACCGCATTTTGCGCGACGAACCGCCCGGCCTTGCCCACAACGGCCTTCACTGCACAATATCCGGTGGCGCGCACGTGATCGTCGCGTTCCTGCGCCAGCAGCGCCGCGTACATCGCCGCCGAACGCGCTTGTTCCACCTCGACCAGCATTTCAGCCGCGCGGTGCTGGAGTGACTGGTTCACCGCTATCGGCTTGCCGAACTGCTCGCGGGTCTTAAGGAACTCCACCGTCAGGTCGAGCGCGGCCTGCATCGCGCCCACCGCCTCGGCCGCTGCCCAAGCGATCCCGGCCTCCAGCGCGTGGGTCAATCCGCCATTCCCGCCGAGCCGGTCGGCCTCGCTTAATCGCACGCCAGTCAGCGTCAGATCAGCCGCGCCGCCGCCGCCGTGCAGGCGGTAGCCGCGCCGGGTAAGGCCGGGCGCATCCGCCGCAACCACGAACAGCGCATCGCCAGCAGGCACGACCAGCAGCGTCGCGCTATCGCCGCCGAGAACGACCGTCGCCGTGCCGTCGAGCACCCAATCGTCGCCATCACGCCTGCAATCCACCGCGCCCTCGGTCACCAG
>JBDUBN010000191.1:0-5612 GCA_040004085.1 Novosphingobium sp. | reverse complement strand
GCGGCACGGTCATGATCGCGGGCAGGCGCGCGGCCTTTTCTTCGGCGCGCATCATGCGTTCGTTGCGGAATTCGGCGGACAGCACGCGCAGCGCCGAGGCGAGCGGGGTGCCGTAGCGTTCGGTCTGGATCATGGTCGTGACGACGCCCTTGACCGCTTCCAGATCGACGCGGTAGGCCAGATTTTCAAAGGCCATGCGGCGCTCGGTCAGAAAGGCCAGTTCGATCGAGGTCAGGGTGAATTCGTCGCCCAGTTCGGGGTAGGCGCGGCCCAGTTCGCGGGCGACACGGCCAAATGCGGCGTCGACGGTAAGACCAGCCTCGGCGCAGATCACCAGCAGGTCAAGCGCATCGGGAAGACCTTTGCGAATGGCGTTGGTTCGCTTGCTGATGATGTTCTTGAGGTAGATTTCCGGACCTTTGTAGCCCAGACCCAGCGCGGCGGCGAAGAACGCCAGACGCTTGATGCCGGTCCATTCGGGAAAGGTGTTGGTGCCATAGACGATGACGGCGGCCGTCAGCCCCAGCACCACCGGCAGCACCATCCGGGCAAAGATGACCGCGACCGCGTATTCCTTTTTGCGGATGCCGCCCTGCGCCAACTTGTGCTGGATTTCCTGGATCTGACTGTCCTGCAGCACCTTTAGCGATGCCAGCGTTTCGCGCATCTTGTCGGTGGTCTGGTTTTTGCGCACCAGGCTCTGCCGCCGCTTTGACGAACCCGTGACGATACCGGCCTTGAGCTGCTCGCGGCGCTCATTCAGCGCCTTGACGCGCTTGGCCATGGGATCGCGAACGGTGACGGCGGCATAGATGGCCAGCATGACCGCGACAGCAGCCACGGCGGCCAGGATCGAGCCGACCCAGATGACGTCGATGCCAAGGATTGTTGGGCCGTGCGGGGTCTTTAACATGGGACTAGCCTATCCTCGCTCAGATCTCGAAATTGATCATCTGGGCCATGATGTAGGCACCGATGCTCATCCAAATCAGTCCGCCCATGCCGACTGTCATCAACCGCTCGTCGACGAAAAACTTGCCGCCGTATTGGGGATTGATCCAATAGAGCATGCCGAAAACCACAAACGGCAAGGCGCCGATGATATAAGCGGATGCCTTGGATTCCGAGCTCATCGCGCGGATTTTCAGCTTCATCTGCGCACGCTTGCGCAGCACGTCGGCAAGGTTTGATAGCGTTTCGGCCAGGTTACCGCCGGTCTCACGCTGGATCGCCAGCGAGATGCAGAAGAACTGGAATTCGGGCGTGCCAAGCCGGTCGGCGGTTTCCTGCAGCGATTCGTCCATGGTCTTGCCGATGCGGATACGTTCGTTGATCTGGCGGAATTCCTCGCCAATTGGGCCGGGTACTTCGCCCGCGACTACGCCGAGCGTTTCGGTGACCGGCAGACCAGAACGCAACCCACGGACCAGAAGGTCGATGGCGTCGGGGAACTTGGAGGTGAACTTGGCCACCCGGCGCTTGATCGACATGCCGACCACGACATGCGGCAAGCCCGCGCCGACAACCGTTCCAACTGCCAGCGCCATCAGCGGCGCATGGGTCTTGATGAACACTGCAACCGCGACGAACAGCGCCAGTCCCAGCGAAGTGTAAAGGTATTGCGTGATCGTCCAAGTCTTGCCCGTGCGGTGCAGACGCAACAGCAGCGCTTCGGTACGCGAGCCGGAACCGGCGATCTGATGCATTCTGGGTTTGCGCGCGGCCTTGGCCTTGCGGAGCTGCGCTTCGACTCGGTCCACTGCACTTTCGGAATGGCGATAGCGCAGCGCCTGAAGCCGCCGCGTGCCTTCCTTGACCGGGTTAGGTCCGGCAAAGGCATTCCAGCCCAGCACCAGCAAAGTCATGATGCCGGTGGCGACCAGCAGCAGTTGCAGAATGTTCATCGCCGCATCTCCGTCCGGGGCAAACCGGCCAAATCGTTAGCCAAGTCTTTCAGGGCACGCAGCGCGTTCACGCGGCAGCCTTTTCCTTTTTCGCCATCAGTGACTTGATGTCGAATTTGCCGAGCAGTGACTTCTTGTTGTTTGCCGTTGATGAGACACGGACTTCGTCGGCATCGCTGACACCAAGGCAGGCGTGCGCCACATCGCGGACAACGGCCCCCGCCTTTGACGAGCGGTTGGCTTCGGCAAAAGTCTGCCCCAGCTTGGCCGAATTGGTCGCGCCCTTGAGTTCGAACGGGATCTGGAAGCTGATCTTGCGCTCGATAGAGGCTTCGAAATCAGCCTTGTTGATTTCCTGCGCCGCCGGGTGGACCTTGTTGACGACCACAAACGTCTGCACGTGCGCCGCGTTGGCTTTCAGCCATGACAGGATGCGGATGGCATCGCGGGCAGAGGCCAACGTGTATTCGGTCGTCAGGATCACCACGTTGACGTCGGCGAGCAGATGCGGAAAGTTGATCAGCATGTTGCGCGGCAAGTCGATGACGGTCATCTCGAACGCCTGACGGAACTCTTCCTCCAGTTGGACGAAGGCGCTGCCGTCGGTCAGCAGGGGCGCGTTGATCGGTGCTTCGGCGGACAGGATCGACAGGTTGTCGTTCGCCCGGATCATGGCGCGTTCGATGAACAGGCCGTCGATGCGGCTGGGGTTTTCGATAGCGTCGGTCAGGCCGCGGCCCGGTTCCAGATCAAGGCTGAGCGCGCCAGTGCCGAAATGAACGTCCAGATCGAGCAGCGCGGTCGGCATCTTGTGGTCGGTGCTGAACAGCCATGCCAGCGAAGTTGCCAACATCGATGCGCCGACACCGCCGCGCGTGCCAACTACGGCTGTCGAGACGTGACGCTTGGCCGACGAGGCTTCGGTATGGCGCGGTGCGGAGAAGATGGTCTGCGCCTGGATCAGCGCATCGCGTATCTGGCCCGGCGACAGCGGCTTGAGCAGATAGTCGTGGATGCCGCTGGCGACGAGATCGCGATACAGCCGGACATCGTTGACCTGACCCACCGCGATCACCACCGTGCCCGGCTCGCAGACTTCGGCAAGGGCGTTGATGTCGTTCAGCGGATCGCCGCTTTCCGACAGGTCGACCATCAGGATGTTCGGGCTGGCCGAGATGGAGAGCGACTGCACCGCATTGCGCAAACCGCCTTTGTGGCACTTTTCAGGCTGCCAGCCCATTTCGATGATAACCGGGCGCAGTACGTCGAGCGCCGCTTCGTCGCACAGATATGCGGCGAAGGGGTCACGATTGCCGGGCATTGATGCTTTCCATGGCGCGTTCATGAGTTTATTTCCCGTCCGATGCACTGGCCTTCAGACCCCCTGCGCCCGTGGGCGTCAGAGCGCGGAAGCTTTCGATGGCTTTGGTTGAATCGACGATCACAGTTTCGCTGGAGCCTTTGACGCCCTGAATGAAGTGGTCAGGGTTGGCGACCATGGCGGCCAGGTTGCCGTTGATGGCGCAGCCATAGCCAGTGGCCGTGGCGTTGTTCATGTTGAAGTCCGACTTGGTTCCCCAGTCTGGGCAGCCCTGCACCGACGCGGTCGAACGGATGATCACCACACGCGCTGTGCCGGCGGCGATATAGCCCGGCGTGGTCGGCACGGTGTCGCTCAGCATCATGCCATAGCGCGATGCTTCCTCTTCGACACTGGCGCGGGTGGCCGGGTTGGCCAAGGGATCGTCAACTGCGATCCGGTCACCATAGTGCAGGTCCATGGCTTCGAACCACGATTGCAGCCTGTGACGTTCGCTGATCGACAAGCCGCTGACGCCGGTGTTGACGTCGAAGGTGTAGTTGGTGTGCTGGACGACGGGCTGGTGCACGCTTTCCAGACTGCGGTTCACCGGATAGCTGCTGCCGCTGGCACAGCCTGCCAGACCCGATAGGGCCAGCGCGAGGAGCACGGCACGACCGGCTTTTGAACGGTTGGCGGAATGAGTGGTCATGATCATGTTTCTCACCTTCTCAATTCAGGCTGAAGCCGGGGCGCGCAGCGCTGGGCGCGGCAGCCTTGGCTTGCTTTGCTGCGGGCGCTGGTGCCGGGACTACCGAAGTGGCACCCGCTTCACCAATCTTGGGAACGACCACACTGTCCGGCGCCATCGTCGGCTTGGGCCGATCGCCGCCGGTTATGCCGTCATTGGTGCGGTTGCCAAGGAACTGCTGGGCAAAATTGGGCGTCTGATAGCCATCGGTCGGCAGCTTGATGTCCGAAGCGTTTACCGGATTGACCAGATAAGGGGTGACGATGATCACCAGCTCGGTCTGGCCCTTCTGGAAACTGTTCGACCGGAACAGATTACCCAGAATGGGCACGTCGCCGACGCCGGGAGCCTTGTCGATCGTGCTTTGCGAATTGTTGCTCATCAGACCGGCGATCATGAAGCTTTGGCCAGAGCCAAGCTCGATCGTGGTTTCAGCACGGCGGATGGTCAGCGCCGGAACCTGAAAGCCGTTCAGCGTTACCGCGCCTTGACTGGACAGCTCTGACACTTCGGGGCGCACGCGCATCGAAATGCGGCCGTTTGACAGCACAGTCGGGGTATAGGCGAGGCTGACGCCAAAGCGCTTGTATTCGATGGAAGTACTGCCCAGACCCTGACTGATCGGGATCGGATATTCACCGCCTGCCAGGAAGTCTGCGGTTTCGCCCGACAGCGCGGTAAGGTTGGGCGAGGCGAGGGTGGTTACCAGGCCATCGCGCTCAGCCAGATCAAAGGCCGCGCCGATGTCCAGACCAAGGAACTTGGTGAAGGCGCCCAGCGTGGTCGTGCCGGCCAGTCCGTTGAACGTGACTTTGCCGGGGACTGCCGGCGTACTGCCACTTGCGGCCACCGGATCGGTGATGGTGATGGCGCTGGAAGAACGACCGGTCTGTGCCCCGAACAGGAAGCCGCCTGATTTGTCACGCGTCACCAGACTGCTGCCAATCGCCCGGACCAGCGAACGGCTGACCTCGGCGAACTTGACCTGCAGGTTGACCTGCTGCGGCGTTGCCATTTTCAGGCGGCTGATGATGTTGGCTTCCTTGCCGATATAGGCCTGGACCAGCCGCGAGGCTTCGGCGGCATCTTCGGGAGCGCCGATGGTGCCCGTCAGCAGCACGGTGCCGACGCCGATGTTCGAAACGGTGATCTTGGCATCGGGCATGGCGAGATGCAGCATCTGGTCAACGCTATCGATGTTTGAACTGACCCGGATATTGGCCGACCAGATCACCACGCCCTGCGCGTTGCTGGCATAGACCGAAGTCTCGCCGCCAGATTTGGCGAACAGATAGAGTTGGTTGCCGGATTTGATCTGGACGTCGGCGACCTTGTCGTCAGCGACAAAGACATCGGACATGCGCCCCGGAACGGTGACCAACTGACCACGTCCGGCGGACATGTAGACGTCCGTAGCGGGCCGAGCGACAGTCTGCGAATGAGCCGGGCTGGCGGTCAGCAAGGCCATCGGCGCGCTGATGCAAGCGGCTGTAAGCAAAGTGGAAATCAGGCGATTCATGGTCTTGCCCCTTGCAGGTACGGCGCGACGATTGCGAGAATGGGTGTGCTTATCCATGGCCATCAGTTCCCGATCGGCTCGTCAGATGTCGTCTTGCCGCGCGTGACATGGACGACTGGTCCTGACCGCACGAATGGC
>JBDUBN010000190.1:0-5617 GCA_040004085.1 Novosphingobium sp. | reverse complement strand
TAAACGCTGCCAGCATTAGAGTTTCGAAAAGCGGGGCTAAATGCCCCGCTTTTTTGTGCGCGCAAGGCAGCTGGCGTAATGTGAGTTGTCTATTTGGGGCGACCTATCGCCAGACAATGATTTTCCATCGTCATTGCGAGGCCGAAGGCCGAAGCAATCCAAAGCGGCCCGCGATGACGCTCTGGATTGCCGCGCTTCGCTCGCAATGACGATGTAGTTTAATGAAGTGGCATCGACTTTCGGGCTGCCCTTCTTCCCTACCGTTTACGGGAGGGGTTGGGGGTGGGCCAGATGACCCAGCAACCCGAGCTTCCGACTATTCCCGCGCGCTCAGGCCGCAGGCGGAACAGGCTCTTCCGCTACTTCAGCCGCTGCACTGGCGCTCTCAGCAGCCGCGAGTTTCGCCTTTTTACGTTCGCCAAACCACATGATCGCCAGTGATCCTTCAAACAGTACGAACATCGGCACGGCTAACATCAGCTGCGATCCGACGTCAGGCGGCGTGATCACTGCAGCAAACGCCACGATGCCGACGATCACGTAGCGCCGCGCCTTGATTAGTTGGAGGCGGGTGACGATCCCCGCGCCGTTCAACAACAACAGCAAGACCGGCAGCAAAAAGCTGACCCCGAACGCAAAAATGAACTGCATCACCAGTCCCAGGTATTCATCGATGCTTGGCAGCGCTTCCATCTTGAGGCCGCCACGCACGCCCTCAAAGCCGATGAACCAGCGGAACGCCGTGGGCATCACCACATAGTAAGCCAACGACGCACCGCTGAAAAACAGCACCGGCGTGGCGATCAGAAACGGCAGGAACGCCTTCTTTTCCTTGGCATAAAGCCCCGGCGCGATGAAGGCCCACATCTGGTTAGCGATCACCGGGAAGCTGACGAAAAACCCCGCAAATAGCGCGACTTTCAGCTCGACAAAGAACGCCTCGTACAGCTTGGTATAGACCAAGCGACCTTGTCCATGCGGGAACGCCGCCGCCAGCGGGCGCACCAGAAAGCCGAAAATATCCTGGGCAAAGTACAGGCAAACCAAAAACGCTGCACCCAGCGCCGCGATGCTGCGCAACAATCGGGTCCGCAGTTCGATCAGGTGATCGAGCAGCGGGGCCTGCGATTCATCGATGTCGGTGATGCGGAATGCCATGGGATGCCTCAGCGCGGCGGAGCGAGCGGGAGTTCAGGGGTAGCGTTTTCGCGTTTGGCTTCCGGAGTAATCAGCGGCGCTGCTTCCGGCGTCGGTTCCAGCCCTGCCACCACAGCTTGTTCGGGATGAGCGGCCATGATCGCGGCGTTCTGCTCACGCCATTTGGCTTCCATCTCCTCCAGCTCAGCTTCGCGGATCATGGTTTCGATCCCGGAGCGAAAGTGGTTGGAAACGCGCCGAATTTTTCCCATCCACCGACCTGCGGTGCGCAGCGCCATCGGCAAATCCTTCGGCCCAATCACCACGATCGCGACGATCACGGTGAGCAGCAGTTCCGAAGCACTGACATCAAACATGGCGGTAGTCCCGCTGAATCAGGCTCAATTCTTGCCGGTTTCGGTGGGCTGGGCAGTGTTTTCGGTGGCGGTGGGAACTACCGGGGGAGGCGGAATCTGGCTTGCGGGCGGCGTCACGGGGCGATTGGTGGTCTCCTCCGACATGCCTTCCTTGAAGCTCTTGATGCCTTTGCCAAAGTCACCCATCATCTCGGAAATCCGGCCGCGACCGAACAGCACCAGCACGACCAGCGCCAAAATGACGAGGTGGGGAAGTGACAGACCCATTGTATTGCTCCTGAATTATCGAAATCACGGGCCGCCCCAACCCTTACCCGGCCTATCTAGGCGCTTTCATCGGCGCTTGCCAGTGGTGGCTGCGGATTTTCGCCAGCTTCCCCGCCAGACGGCAATAATGCGGCCAGTACGTCGTCAACCGGATCGAGCAATCCGGCGGCGCGGAGATCGTCAATGCCGGGCAGATCGCGCCGCGACTCCAAGCCAAAGTGCACGAGGAAATTGGGCGTCGTGGCGAAGATCACCGGCCGCCCGGGCACTTCACGTCGCCCGGCCACCCGCACCCAGCCCGCTTCCAGCAGCACGTCCAGCGTACCCTTGGCAGTCTGAACCCCGCGTATAGCCTCGATTTCGGCGCGGCTCACCGGTTCGTGGTAAGCAACAATGGCCAAAGTTTCGGTCGCCGCACGCGACAAGCGCCGCACATCCTCACGCTCACGCCGCAGCAGATGCGCAAGATTGGCGGCAGTCTGAAAATGCCAACGCTGCCCCCGCTCGACGAGTTCCACGCCGCGCCCGGCATAATGTTGTACCAGTTGGGCCAGCGCATCATGCACGTCAGCGCCGGCCAGATGCGCAGATATCGCCTCAGCGCTCATCGGCGCTTCGGCGGCGAACAGCGTTGCCTCAACCGCCCGAACGAGATCGTCCAGCGACTCCATCAGCGCACCTGCCGCAATCGCAAGGGACCGAAAGTCTCGTCCTGCGCCAATTCAGCCTTGCCCAGCCGCGCCAGTTCCAGCGCCGCGACAAAGCTGGAGGCCAGCGCCGAGCGCCGCAGCCGCGGATCGGCGTGTGGGGGCAGGAATTCGCGCAGTTCCATCCAGTCCAGCGTCACGCCCAGCATCGAAGCGACGCGGGTCAGCGCCGAATCGAGCGTCATCACCATGCGGTCGCGCACCATGTGGACCACCGGTGCCGTGCGCGCCTTGACCATGCCATAGGCCTGAATCACAGCGAACCAGTCGCACTGCCACTTGTTACGCCGATCCACGCGCAGCCCTTCGGGCGCGCCGCGCAGAAACACATCGCGGCCCAGCCGGTCGCGGCCCATCAGGCGCGCCGCCGCATCGCGCATTGCCGCCAGCCGTTGCAGCCGCAGTTGAAGTCGCAGCGCCAGTTCTTCGGGGCTGGGATCTGGCTGCTCCTCACGCGGCAGCAGCAGCGCGGATTTGAGGTAAGCCAGCCATGCCGCCATGACCAGATAGTCGGCGGCCAGTTCCAATCGCAATTCCTCGGCATGGTCAATATAGCCCAGGTACTGGTCGACCAATTCGAGGATCGAAATGCGCCGCAAGTCCACCTTTTGCCGCCGCGCCAGATCGAGCAGCAGGTCGAGCGGGCCTTCCCAGCCGTCCAGTTCGAGATAAAGCGCACGGTCTTCGGTACTGGACGTTGCGGCTGGCCCTTCCCAGTCAGCGGCCAATTCGTCCATCAGGATCAGGCCGCCGTCGCTCATGCGGTTTGCCCGGCCAAGGCGAGCAGCGCGTCACGCTTGGCGATCAGCTCGGGCTGAGCGGCGGCGCGGTCCTGCGGCACATCGGTGACGGCCAACGCCCGCTCCAACCGCTCCGCCACCACCGCCGACATCGCCGGAACCGCTTTGGCGATCCCGATCATGTCGTCCATTTTTGCCCAGCAATTCAGCGCAATGTCGCACCCGGCGGCAAGCGCGCGCGCGGCGCGCTGCGGCACGGTGCCGTCGAGCGCCTCCATATCCAGGTCGTCAGTCAGCAGCAGTCCAGAAAAACCGATTTGCCGCCGGATCACTTCACCGACGACGTAAGGCGAGCAGGTCGCAGGATTTTCGGCATCCCAGGCCGTGTAAAGAACATGCGCGGACATGGCGATTGGCGTGTCGGCCAAGGTGCGGAATGGCGCGAGATCACGCTCCAGTTCGGCGGCGGAGGCGGTGACGGTGGGCAGTTCCTTGTGACTGTCCGCACCGGCGCGGCCATGGCCGGGGATATGTTTGACGATCCCTGCGACCCCCGCCTCGGCCAGTCCGGCCAGCACCGCGCGGCCCAGCGCCGCCACGCGCAGCGGTTCCTGTCCCAATGCCCGGTCGCCGATTACATCGTGCGCCCCGGCCTGACGGACATCGAGCAGCGGCAGGCAATCTACACTTATGCCGACCTCCGCCAGATCAATCCCCAACGCATGGGCATTGCAGCGCGCGGCCTCAATCGCGCTCGCGGGGGCAAGGTCGTAAAGCTGGTCAAATACCGCGCCGGGCGGGTAAGCCAGCCATTCCGGGGCCTTCATCCGCGCGACCCGGCCGCCTTCCTGATCGATGCAGATGAACAGTCGGTCGCGGCCATGCAGGCTGCGCAACTCATCGGTCAGCGCCCGCAGTTGCGCGCGGCTTTCCACGTTGCGGCCAAAAATGATGTAGCCTGCCGGGTCGGCGTCGGCAAAGAACGCGCGCTCGTCACTGGTGAGGGCAAGACCGGAAAGGCCATAAATTGCGGGCGTCATGCCGCAAATGTTCGCAGCATCGCGGCCCGCGCGCAAGGTTTTGCCTCTATGCGAATGTGTAAAAGCGCGACTGCAGCCGCGCTTTTACAGGTCTCTCAGCGTTTAACCTGACAGGCGATGCCCGCCGATTTGAGATTTCCACACAGCGTATCGGCCCCCGCGCCATCGGCGGCGACCGCCTGCAGGCGGAACACGGTGCCGACATCGGCGCTGCCTTCCAGCACTCGGTGCGACACGCCCTTGAGCATGGCATTCTGGCTGGAAAGCCGGGTCCACGCCGCTTCGGCCTGTGCCTTTGAACTGAACGCGCCCACTTGTACGCCCACGCCGGTGCTGGCGGGCGCGGCTGATGCTGCTGGTTCAGGCTTCGCGCCGGTATCGACCGAGGGCTTGGGCGTTTCGCTGGCGCCGCCCAGATGCGCGGCCTTGGTCTGGCCAGCGGACACAGCAAAGCTGGAGTCACCCGTTCCGGCAAATGTCTTGCCGCCCGGCTGCTTGGGCGCTTCCTTATAGGGTTCGGCAGGCGCGGCGATAGTGCTGCCATCAGCTACCAGAACTGCGTTCGACGAGCGGTGGGTGACCCACCAGATCGCGCCGATCAAGGCCGCAAGAGCAACCAGACCCGCCAGCACAAAGCCGAACACTCGCGCGCCGTCCATACCGGCGTCATCATAATCATCATCAGCGGTTTCCAGCCACGGCAAGCGGTCTTCCTCATTGAAGTCCAGCCGATCGGAATCGCCGAGTTCGATGTGTCCACCTTCGTTGATTTCGCTATCCACGGCTTCGGCGATGCCAGACGTGTCGTGGCCCTCGCTCGTCGTATCCTTCGGATCGTCACCTTCGATGCTATTCATCGCGCCCTCCGAGCAAAATCACATTTCTTCCACGGCTTGCACACCCAACAGGGCAAGGCCATTGCGCACCAGTTGCCCGATTTGCGTGGCAAGATAAAGCCTTGCGCTGGTCAGCGCGGCGTCTTGTGCCACGATGAACCGCTTTTCCGGCTTATCATTACCCAAATTCCAAAAGGAATGCAGCCCGGCGGCGAGATCGTAGAGGAAAAACGCCACCCGGTGCGGTTCGCGCGCGGCGGCGGCGGCTTCGACCAACCGGGGAAATTGCGCCGCCAGCTTGACCAGCGCCAGTTCTTCTTCACCGAGAAGATCGAGCGACGTGTCGGCAGGAGCAAACCCGGCCTCCGCCGCCTTACGCAGCGTGGAGCGGATGCGGGCATGGGCGTATTGCACGTAAAACACCGGATTGTCCTTCGATGCCTCGACCACTTTGGCAAAGTCGAAATCCATCTGTGCTTCGGGCTTGCGGGTCAGCATGGTGAAGCGCACGAC
>JBDUBN010000601.1:0-1699 GCA_040004085.1 Novosphingobium sp. | reverse complement strand
CTGGTCGGTCACTCCGGCGCTGCATACGCCGCTGATGGCGGTGACCAATGCGATCAGTTCGGTGATTATCGTCGGCGCGCTGGTGGCTGCTGCTGCGGCCGGGTCTGCGACGTCCAAGTGGCTCGGGCTGCTCGGCGTGGTGCTGGCGAGCGTGAACATATTCGGCGGCTTTGCCGTCACCGCAAGAATGCTGGCGATGTACAAGAAGAAGGAAAAGAAGTGATGGAACACGTCGCTACTCCTTCTTGGGCTTCGCTGGCCTATCTTGTTTCGGGCGTGCTGTTCATCCTCGCGCTGCGCGGGCTGTCGTCGCCTGCCACCAGCCGCCGGGGTAACCGCTTTGGCATTGCGGGCATGTTGATTGCCGTGGTCACCACGCTGGTCGTTCACGGGCCAGAAACTAGGGATTATTTCCCGTGTCCTGACGATGGAACTGCACTTTCGAGAAGTGCGCCCTGTTGGCACGACCTTAGCTATCCTCTGCAAATGTCTGAAATCCTCGCCGCCATCGCTATCGGCGGGGCCATCGGCTGGATCACCGCGCGCAAGATCAAGATGACGGACATGCCGCAATTGGTCGCGGCGTTCCACAGCCTCGTCGGCCTTGCCGCCGTGCTCGTTGGCTGGGCGGCTTATCTGAACCCGCAAGCGTTCGGCATTTCAGGGACAGATGGGGTGATCGAAGCGCAAAGCCGCGTTGAAATGGGCTTGGGCATCGCCATCGGTGCGATCACGTTTTCCGGCTCGATCATCGCGTTCCTGAAACTGGCCGCCAAGATGAGCGGATCGCCGATCATGCTGCCGGGGCGGCACGTCCTGAACCTTGGCACGATCATCGCGATCATTGGTCTGGTGGGCTATTTCACGCAGGATCAGTCGCTGTGGGTGATCGGACTGGTTACCCTGCTCAGCTTTATCATTGGCTTCCTACTGATCATCCCGATCGGCGGCGCGGATATGCCGGTGGTTGTCTCGATGCTCAACTCGTACTCGGGCTGGGCGGCGGCGGCGATGGGCTTTACGCTACACAACACCGCGATGATCATCACTGGCGCGCTGGTCGGCTCGTCCGGCGCGATCCTGAGCTACATCATGTGCAAGGCGATGAACCGCAGCTTCATTTCGGTGATCGCGGGCGGCTTTGGCGCGGCGGTTGATACCAGCGGCGGCGAGGCGCGCGAACAGCGCCCGTGGAAGCGCGGCTCGGCTGAAGACGCGGCATTCCTGCTGAAAGAGGCCGAACAGGTCATCATCATTCCGGGCTACGGCATGGCGGTGGCGCAGGCCCAGCACGTGCTGCGCGAAATGGGCGACTTGCTCAAGAAGGAAGGCGTTCGCGTCAAATACGCCATCCACCCGGTCGCTGGCCGTATGCCGGGCCACATGAACGTGCTGCTGGCCGAAGCCAACGTGCCTTATGACGATGTGTTCGAACTGGAAGACATCAACGGCGAGTTCGCACAGACCGACGTGGCCTTCATCATCGGCGCCAACGATGTCGTCAATCCGGCGGCCAAGACGGACAAGTCCAGCCCGATCTACGGCATGCCGGTATTCGACGTTGAAAAGGCCAAGACCATCATGTTCATCAAGCGCTCGATGGGCGGGGTCGGCTATGCCGGGGTCGACAACGACGTGTTCTATATGGACCAGACCATGATGCTGCTGGCCGACGCGAAGAAGATGGTTGAGGAAATCG
>JBDUBN010000189.1:0-5656 GCA_040004085.1 Novosphingobium sp. | reverse complement strand
CAAGGCACCGGCGGGGCGGACGGCGCCGCGGCTGTTTTTCAGTTCGGCACCTGCCCGACCGCGTGACGCGCCGCAACCCAGCCAAAAATGAAGGACGGGGAGATGCTGGCACCCGCGCCGGGATAGGTGCGACCCATAACGGAAGCCGTGGAATTACCTGTCGCGTACAGGCCAGGAATAACCGACCCATCGTCACGAACAGCCCTTCCAAACTCGTCGGTGACGATGCCGCCAAAGGTACCGACATCGCCAGGATAAATCTCGATGGCGCTAAAGGGGCCTTCTTCGATCGGCCCAAGCGTGGCGCTGGGCTTGTTCGTGTGGTCGGCAAAGACGAGATCATAAGCCTTGTCGCCGCGCTTGAAATCGAGATCCTTGCCGGTCTTTGCAAAACCATTGAAGCGCGCCACGGTCGCCTCCAGCCCGTCGGGATCGATGCCGCACAATTTCGCCAGTTCGGCGATTGTGTCTGCCTGCTTCACGAACCCGCTTTCGTACCAGATTTTAGGAACGCGCCCCATGCGGAAACCCCAACTATATTTCTTGAAAAAGCGGGCATCCATGATCGCATAGGCCGGAACGGCGCCATGACGATAATAATCCTGGCCGTTGCGCATATAGGACTGGGCTTCGTTGGCGAAACGCTTGCCTGCCTTGTCGACAACGATGAGGTGTGGCTTGGGTAGGTCGGGGACATTCATCAGCGGCAGGCCGTCGGGCGGGACGGACGTTGGGATCCACACAGCCTCATTCGTCAGGTCCAGCGCCGCACCATGCGCCTTGGCAATCTCGATCATTTCACCGGTGTCACCGGGATTGGCGTTGGTCCATTCGACCGACGAGGGTTGAGGAAAATATTTCCTGCGCAACTCCTCACTGCGCGCGAAGCCCCCTGCATTGACCAGTACGCCGTCGCGCGCCTGTATCCGCCATGGCCGACCATCCCTCTGGCTCAGAACGCCGACAATCCGGCCATCTTCCTCTATGAGGTCGGTAACAGCCGCGTTGATACGGATGTCGACGTCATGATCGAGCGCCATCTTGAGCATGCGCCCCTGAATGGCGGCGCCCGCGCCCACCTGACGGATACCGAGCAACTTGTTGCGGATCACGCGCAGGCCCAGCTTGATGAAGGCGATCTTGCCGGTCCATGTCCGCTTTACCAGCGTCAGATGCTTGGTTTCCGAGCGCTTTGCCGGAATCGTGAAATCGGTGGTCCGCAGGATTTTGGACCAGACCGGGCCAAGCTTGTTGAGATTGAAGATTTCAACGCCGAGCGAGCGCCCCTCACCCACTCCGCCGGGCAGGTCGTCATGATAGTCGGACCAGCCGCCGTAGCGGACAAAGGGCATGCCCTTGGATTCCAGATAGGTGACCATTTTGGGTCCCATTTCCAGGAACATATCCTTGCGCGCCCGCGATGTCGAAGGGCCAACGTCTCCTACTGCCGCATCCAGATAGGTGCGCGCCAGTTCCGGGCTGTCATTGACTCCCTCGCGCGCCTGAAGCGGGTGGTTGGGAATCCAGAAAACACCACCAGACATCGCAGTGGACCCACCGACCCTGTCGGTCTTCTCCAGAATGACGGGTGTCTTGCCGGCCTCCCTGACTGCGAGAGCGGCGATCATCGACCCGCCGCCGCTGCCGACGATCACAAAGTCAAAACTTTCGTCCCACTCGCTCATTCCGCATAACCCTTTTCCATGAACTCTATGAGCGCGCGGTGGAAGTTGAGTACCGCCGTCTCCTGACGAGGATTCGGCCTGGCGCCCCTGAATGCCTTGGACTTCATGCCCTTTTGCACTTGTGCCATGTTCTGATAGTCTTGCGTGAGTATCAGGCCCCAAAAGTCGATGTTGCCATGATCGTCGCTCCACTCAGGCTCAACGCTAGGCGCGGTGCCCGGTGCATAACGCTGAAGCGAGTAGACCTCCCAATAGCATTTGTCGGGATCGTTGCCATAGGGTCGAGCACGATAGCCAAGCAGGCCGGTCGGCCCCATGAGCATGATCTGGTTGGGGAAAAGATGCCAGTCGACACCTGCGGCATACATCTGCTCCGGCGATATGTCAGGCCATTTCATGCCAAGCGCTGTGGCATGTTCGTAGATGAACTGGCCGAATTTATGTAGTACCTCCATATGTGGCGCATCGGGGGAAACTTCCTGCTCCACGCGACGGGCCGCGTGCACGGCCTCTACCGCCGACCCGGCGTTGAGCGTCGCCGCCATATCCTCCATATAGTCTCGAATGCCCGGGCGAATATCCTCGGTAGTCTCGCCGCCGGTCAGGCGAGGCGAGCGGGAGCCCATGGGCATCGATTCCCAGTAACCGAAATGAGAGTGACGGCCACGCGCGTAGCTCTGCGTCCAGTCGTCGAAATATCGCAGCATCTGACTGTGCGTCTGCTGGACATGATAGCCTTCGTTGAAGGCTTCCAAAGCAACTTTCCAGTTGCAGTTTACTATAGTCGATTTACGCCAGTGATAGTTCATCCCGCCGATATCGAACGGATCCAGATATGCCTTCGCGGGCGCGAGATGTTCTTCCAGGCTTATGCTGTCGGGATCGAGGTTGACATAGACCCAGCCGCTCCAACGGCCGACCTTTACCGGCACCAAGTTCAGCAATTCGTCCGACACCAGATCTTCGGGCCATTCATGCCGGTCGACGACTTTCGCGACGGTGCCGTCCAGCTTCCATGTCCAACCGTGGAATTTACAGACGAAACGGGCGGCGTGGCCGCAGCCCTCGGTCAGCGTGCGCCCACGATGCGGACAGACGTTATGATAGGCCTTGATCTCGTCGGGAGCAACGCGAACCACAATCACTGTCTGGTCGACGATGTCATATGTGTAATAGTCGCCAACCTTGGGGATTTCCTCTTCGCGGCAAGCCATCTGCCACACGCGACCCCACAAGGTTTCCGCCTCGCACTTGGCAAACTCCGGCGAAATATAGTTCTCAGCAGCAACGATGCCGCCCATGGCACCGGTCTTTACCGCCTCGCCGGAAGCATGAACATTCATATGCCTGACCTCTCTCGTACCATTCTCGATGCACGCTCTGCGGGTGTAGCAGCCGCCCGGCGCGTCTAAATTTAGGCTTATCATCTAGACAGGTTGTAGTCCATTTGACAAGGGGGGGCGTGCTCCGGCAGATGAGGCGCATTGGCCCTCCGTCTGCTTGGGCCTCGGCTTGCAACAATGCAGCATCAACCAGGATCTGTCTGGCATCGGCGATGTTAAGCCCGCCTGGGAATAGCTCTCGACTTTCGTTTTTTTATCCGTTAGCTGATTTTCGCAAATATGCCCGTTCGGGCCAAGGGAGAATGCAGGTGGCAACCAACCAATTTATTCCCGACTCGGCGACCTTGCTGGACATTTACCGGCGCGCTGCACTGCTCAAGGCGAATGACGAGCGGGCGCGCAAGGTGATCGTATCCGGCCAGCTGGCGATGGTCTATTATCCCTATCGTGGGCAGGAAATCATCCCGTCGGCCATATCCGCCGCGTTGCGGGATGACGATTATGTCTGCACAATCTATCGCGGCATTCATGACATGCTGGCGAAGGGATTTCCGCTGCGCCCGCTCTGGGCCGAACTGGCCGGTCGCGTGACCGGATCGTGCAAGGGCAAGGGCGGCCCGATGCACCTCACCTACCCGCCCAAGGGCATTATGGTCACAACGGGCATCGTTGGCTCCTCGGCGCCGATCGCGAATGGCCTGGCCTGGGCGGCGCAAGTCGACAAGAGCGATCGCGTGTCGGTGTGCAATTTCGGTGATGGCGCGGCGAACATCGGCGCGGTGCACGAGGCGATGAACCTAGCGTCCGTGTGGAAGCTGCCCACTATCTTCGTCTGCCAGAACAATCTTTATTCGGAACATACCACGTTCGAAAAGATGACCGGAGGGCAGAATGTCTCGAACCGCGCCGCTGGCTACGGCATGCCGGGCGTTCGTGTGAACGGTAACGACCCCGTCGAGATGTATGCCGCTGCGGCGGAAGCTGTGGCTAGGGCCCGGGCCGGCGAGGGGCCGACCCTGCTGGAATGCATGACCTTCCGCTTCTACGGGCACATCTTTGGCGATGATGACGCCAAATATATGCCCAACGAACAGAAGGCGAAGGCGATGGAGAATGATCCCGTTCCGATCCTGCGCGCGCGGCTGATTTCGGATGGCATCGCCACAGACGAGGAACTCGCCAAGCTCGAAGCGGAAATTGAGGAGCAGATCAACGATGCCGTGCAGTTTGCGCTGGCTTCCGATTGGCCCGTCGCCGACGACCTGCGCTTTGACGTGTTTGAAAAGGAGATCGCGGCGTGAGCGATACCGAAACCCAGACGATCGCCAAGCAGTCGGCTCGTCCCACCGTGACCATCCTCGCCGCTCTCAACAAGGCGCTGCATGACGCCTTTGCGGAAGACGCCAAGCTGCTGGCGCTGGGCGAGGATCTGGCCGATCCGGAAGGTGGCGGCATCTTGGGCGTGACCGCCGGGCTGTCCACGACCTTTGGCGACGATCGTGTCCGCTCGACGCCGATATCCGAGCAAGCGATTATCGGTGCGGCCATCGGCGCAAGCCTGGTCGGCTACAAGCCCGTGGCCGAGATCATGCTGATGAACTTTACGACGGTGGCCATGGACATGATTGTCAATCATGCCGCCAAGCTGCGTTTCATGTCCGGCGGCCAGACCAGCGTACCCATTGTCATCCGCACCATGACGGGTTCCGGCTTCGGTTCGGGTGGGCAGCACACCGACTATCTGGAGGCCTGGTTCGCGCATGTTGCCGGCATCAAGGTTGTCGCGCCGTCCACGCCGGAAGATGCGTATGGTCTGCTGCGCTCTGCGATTGAAGATGCAGATCCGGTTATCTTCATCGAGAATTTGCCGACCTATCACAACGCCACATCTTTTGAATTGCCCGACAGCAGCCACCGTGTGCCGCTAGGCAAGGCGGCGGTCCAGCGCGAGGGGACCGACGTCACCGTCATAAGCTACGCGCGGATGGCGGACGAGTCCCGCGTCGCGGCGGCCAAGGCGGCCGAACAGGGCATTTCGGTGGAGATGATCGACCTGCGCACCATGGCGCCGTGGGACCGTGAGACGGTGCTGGCATCCGCCACCAAGACCGGCCGCGTCGTCATCGTGCATGAAGCGGTAAAGGAGCATGGGCTAGGCGCTGAGATTGCGGCCGTCATCAGCGAGGAGCTGTTCGGCAAACTCAAGAAGCCGGTCAAGCGCCTTGGCGGAGCTTTCAGCGCGGTGCCTTACTCTCGTCCGCTCGAGCTTGCCCATGCGCCAGACGCGGAGCGCATCCTTCAGGCAATCGTCGACATCGCAAAGTAAGGAGTACCGGGTATGGCAACGCAAGTGTTACTGCCAAAGATTGGCTTTTCGATGAACGAAGGCGTTCTCGCCGAGTGGCTGGTGGAAAATGGCGCGACTGTCGAGGCTGGGCAGGCGATATATTCGCTGGAAAGCGAAAAGTCCACCAACGAGGTGGAAAGCCCCGCCAGCGGCACGATCAAGATCCTGGCCGAAGTAGGCGAGACCTATGAAGTCGGCTCCGTTCTGGCCGAAATCGAATAGGGCGATATTTTGAACGACCCGATACGCGCTTCGCCTGACCGGGTGGAGCGCGTTTTTTT
>JBDUBN010000600.1:0-1705 GCA_040004085.1 Novosphingobium sp. | reverse complement strand
GCGCGGATCGTCGCGGAATATGCCCCCAGTCAGGCGGTTTATATCGATGACCTTGCCCAGCACATCGGCTCAGCTGCTGAACTGGTGCCGCATGTTCATCGGCTCCACCTGTGCGGTGAGCCGCTGCTGGCGCCGCATATTCCGTGTGCCCTTGCCGCCGGACATGCCCACGCCCGCATTGATACGTGGGATCAGGCCTTGCCTTGGCTGCTAGAGCGGATTTACCAAGACGTCCCAATTCAGGAAAATTCATGACCGATACCCAAATCGAAGCGAAACTGGCCGAACTGGGCCTGTCCCTGCCTGTCGCCGCCGCGCCTGTGGCTGCCTATGTCCCCGTGGTGATCGCAGGCGGGCTGGCGCATGTTTCCGGGCAATTGCCGTTTATCGACGGCAAGCTGGTGACCGGGCGGCTGGGCGAAGACGTCAGCCTTGAGCAAGGCGCTGCTGCCGCACAAGCTTGCGGGCTAATGATACTGGCGCAGTTGAAAGCGGCGCTCGGCTCGCTTGACCGGGTTGAGCGGATCGTCAAACTGGGTGCTTTCATCAGTTCGACCGGCACCTTCACCGATCAGCCCAAAGTCGCCAATGGCGCGTCGGAGCTGATGGCGGCGGTGTTTGGCGATGCTGGCAAGCATGCCCGCAGCGCGGTCGGCGTGCCGGTGCTGCCTCTCGGTGCCGCAGTGGAGGTTGACGCGATTGTCGCTGTTAAGCCCGCTTGATCGCTGGCTGGCGCCAAAGCCCGCTGCGCCGCGCGTGGCGTGGCTGAAGGGCGCGCGGTTTGCGCACAGGGGATTACATGGGGGCGGGCTGCATGAGGCAGGCGTTCCTGAAAACTCGCCAGCAGCCTTTGCGGCGGCGGTGGCGCGCGGGCTGGGCATCGAATGCGACGTCCAGAAATCGAGCGATGGGCAGGCCATGGTGTTCCACGATTGGGAACTTGACCGGTTGACCAGCGAAACCGGGCGGTTGAGTGACCGCAGCGCGGATCAGCTTGGCCGAATCACGCTGACCGGTGGCACTGACACCATCCCCACTCTGCGTCAGGTGCTCGATCAGCTCGGCGGGCAAGTGCCGCTGCTGATCGAGATAAAATCGCGCAAGGACCGCCCCGTCGCGGCGCTGTGTCTGGCAGTGAGGCGGGTGCTAGAAGGCTATCGCGGTGCGCATGGCGTAATGAGCTTTGACCCGCGCGTCGGTCGCTGGTTCCGCCGCCATTCGCCAATGATCGCGCGCGGGCTGGTGGTGACCGAGGAGGACGACAAGGCGTTGATCGGCCGGATCCGGCGGCATCTGTGGCTGTGGTTGGCGCGGCCTGACTTCCTCGCTTACGACATTCGCGACCTGCCCAGCCACTTTGCCGAATCGCAGCGGCGACGCGGGATCCCACTGGCGACATGGACTGTGCGCAGCCCTGAACTGCGGACACGCGCCGCCCGCTACGCCGACGCGCCGATTGCCGAGGGTACAGGAATAGCGTGAATAAACGCGAACTGATCGTCCGCATGGCGCCTTCGGTGGGCAGTCTGCCCGGGGCGGAGTGGGATGCTCTCGATCATCACGGCAACCCCTTCACCAGCCACGCCTTCCTGACCGCGCTGGAGGATTCAGGCAGCGTCGGCGGGCATAGCGGCTGGGACCCGGCCCCTTTGGTGATCACCGACAACGACGGCAGGTTGGCCGGAGCCTTGCCCGCTTACCTCAA
>JBDUBN010000599.1:0-1706 GCA_040004085.1 Novosphingobium sp. | reverse complement strand
AGCGCCGGGGAATACCGCGCCGGTGACCAGATATGGCTGCGCCAGACGGACGAGGCGGGCTGGAACCGCCTGCTCAACCGCGATGTGCTGGTCCCCCGCGCCGGCGGCCGGTTCGGCTTTGGGCGGATGATTGACCATGTCGGCACGCGCATCGCGATCCTGCCGCCGGGGCCGGGCCAGCGGCAACTGGTGGTCGATAGTCCGGCGTGGCTGGCGGCAGCGGAGATGCTGGTGCGCAAGCTGTGAAGCTGCACGTCCTGTCGATCAGCACATTGTTCCCCACCCCCGCCCGGCCCGCTTTCGGGCGGTTTGTCGCCAACCAGATGGCGGCGCTGGCTCGGCGCGGTGATGTGGACTTGCTCATGGTCAATCCGCTGGGAGTACCGCCATGGCCGATATCGCGGCGCGAGCCCTATCGCTCGGAAACCACCACGCCCAAGGCCGAGATGTGGGAAGGCGTCCCCGTCAGCCACCCACGTTTTCCGCTTATTCCGTTGATCGGCGGCGATTCCAATCCGGCGCGCATTGCCAGTGCCCTGCTGCCGATGGTGCGCCAGTTGCACGCCCAGCGGCCATTCGATGTGGTCGATGCGCAATTCTTTTTCCCCGACGGACCCGCGGCGGCGCTGATTGCCGAGAGTCTGGGCCTGCCGCTGTCCATCAAGGCACGCGGATCGGACATCCATTATTGGGGAACGCGGCCAAAGGCGCGGGCGCAGATGGTTGCGGCGGCAAATCAGGCGGCGGGGATGCTAGCGGTTTCAGGTGCATTGAAGCGTGACATGGTGGCCCTCGGCATGCCGGAGGAGCGCATTGCCGTGCATTACACGGGGCTCGACCACGCCCGCTTCCGCCCTCTCGCCCGCGAAATGGCACGCGCTGCGCTGGGATTGGGCGAAGGCCCGCTGTTCGTCTGTCCCGGCGCGCTGATTGCGATCAAGGGGCAGGCTTTGGCGATTGAAGCTCTGGCAGAGATCCCCAGCGCTCGGCTCGCGCTGGCAGGTTCTGGGCCTGATGAGGCGGCGCTGCGGGCGCTGACGGCGAGGCTCGGACTGGCGGAACGAGTGCTGTTTCTGGGGCAAGTCGGGCATGATGTCTTGCCGCAATGGCTGTCCGCTGCTGATGCCGTAGTGCTGCCGAGTGAGCGTGAGGGGCTGGCCAATGCGTGGATCGAGGCCTTGGCTTGCGGCGCTTCGCTGGTGATCCCCGATATAGGCGGCGCACAAGAGGTGGTTAGCGCCGCAACAGCAGGCCGGATAGCCGAACGGACACCCGGTGCGATAGCGGCGGCGCTAACGGCAATCCTTGCCGCGCCGCCTGCTCAGGCTGACGTTGCCGCCAATGCGGCACGTTTCAGTTGGGAAACCAATGCGGCGCAGCTTTCAGCGCATTTCCACCGGATTGCTGGGCGATAGCTCCTCCCAATTTTCGCGCAGCGCAAATGGGGAGGTGGCAGACGCGAAGCGGCTGACGGAGGGGTTCTTCGCTGGCGTCGGATTACCCCTCCACCACCCGCTCCGCGGGCGGTCCCCCTCCCCATTTGGCTTCGCAAAATAGGGAGGATCTGAAGTCTAGCTCCGTTCGCGCGCCAGACGTTCCTGCCGGTCCATCTCGCTTTCGGTGGGGACAAAGCTGCCCGATGTCACCTTGAGCCAGATCAGGATCGGCGCGGCCATGTAGATCGAGCTGTAGGTACCGACGAAAAT
>JBDUBN010000188.1:0-5663 GCA_040004085.1 Novosphingobium sp. | reverse complement strand
AAGGCATCATCGCCGAGCATCTGTGGACGCGGACACATGCCGGGCTGTTCGACGTATCGCACATGGGCCAGTTGGAAGTTTCCGGCGAGGGCGTCGAAACCGCGCTCGAAGCAATCCTGCCTATCGATCTGTCGACGCTGAAGCCGGGCAAGCAGCGCTATTCGCTGCTGCTGGATGAGGACGGCGGCATCTTGGACGACCTGATGGTCACCAATCGCGGCGGCACGTATTATATTGTGGTGAACGGCGCGACCAAGTGGGACGATATGGCTCACCTGCGCGAACTCTTGCCCGACGATATTACGCTAAACCTGCTGGATGACCATGCGTTGCTGGCGCTTCAGGGGCCAGAGGCGGCACAGGCTCTGGCTCGGCTCCAGCTCAAGCCAGCTTTGCCGGGCGGAGAGGCGCCGGAAGCACTGAAATTCATGGAGGCCGCGCCTTATTACTGGGGTGAGCGTCCGCTGGGTGTCAGCCGCTCTGGCTATACCGGTGAGGACGGTTACGAAATTTCCGTTCGGGGCGAAGACGCTGAGGCCTTGGCCGATGCGCTGTGCGCTATGGAAGAGGTCAAACCCATTGCTCTGGGCGCGCGGGATTCGCTGCGGTTGGAGGCAGGCTTACCGCTTTACGGTCATGACTTGAGCGAGGAAATTGATCCAGTCAGTGCCGGGCTGACTTTTGGCATCAACAAGCGCCGCCGCGAACAGGGCGGCTTTCCCGGCACCGCACGTATCCAGCAGGCGCTTGCCGAAGGGACGCCAACAAAGCGCGTTGGCCTGTCGCTTGAAGGCCGCATGGCAGCGCGCGAAGGGGCGTTGGTCCATGCGGGTGAGGTTGTAGTCGGCCGGATTTGCTCGGGCGGATTCTCTCCCAGCCTGAACCATCCGATCGCCATGGCCTATGTCGCCGCCGCTTACACCACGCCCGGCACCGCACTGGAAATCGACATGCGCGGCAAGCGGCTGCCCGCCAAAGTCGTCGCCATGCCCTTTCTACCCCACCGCTATTACCGCTGAGGAGTTCCCAGATGAGCCGCTATTTCACCGAAGATCACGAATGGATCGAAGTTGAGGGCGATGTCGGCACCGTCGGCATCACTGATTACGCGCAGGGCCAGCTTGGCGACATTACCTATGTCGATCTGCCCGCGGCCGGAACGCCCGTGAAAAAGGGCGATGCGCCCTGCGTCGTCGATTCGGTCAAAGCCGCGTCGGACGTCTATTCGCCCGTTAGTGGCACCATAACCGGGGGCAACGCGGCCCTTGGTGACGCGCCCGAACTGGTCAACACCGATGCCGAAACCGGCGGCTGGCTGTTCCGCGTGACGCTGTCCGATACTGGCGAACTGGCCGGTCTGATGGACCGCGCGGCTTACGAAGCGTTTATCAAGGGTCTTTGATGCAATGCGTTACCTTCCCCTGACTCCCGCCGAACGCGCCGAAATGCTCGGTGTAATCGGCGCGCCCGATGTGGATGCGCTGTTCGCCGACGTTCCCGCTGAAGCGCGGCTGAGCGGGCCGATTGCTGGCCTACCGAACCACGCCAGCGAAATGGCCGTCGAACGCCACATGAGCGCTTTGGCAGGGCAGAACTTGTCTGCGGGGAGCGCGCCGTTTTTCATCGGGGCAGGGGCTTACCGCCACCACATTCCCGCCAGCGTCGATCATCTGATCCAGCGCGGGGAGTTTCTCACCGCCTATACGCCCTACCAGCCGGAAATCGCGCAAGGCACGTTGCAGGTGCTGTTCGAGTTCCAGACGCAAGTGGCGCGGCTGCTTGGAACGGATGTTGCCAACGCCTCGATGTACGATGGCTCGACCGCTTGCTGGGAGGCGATTGCGATGGCCGGGCGGGTGACCAAGCGCGCCCGCGCGGTGATTTCCGGCGGTCTCCATCCGCACTATTTGGCGACCGCGCAGACGATGGCCAAGTTCACCGGCGACGTGCTGGACGTGCGCTTGCCGCAGCTTTCCGCCACGCCTGATGATGCCGACGTGATCGCCGCGATCACTGCCGATACCGGCTGCGTTGTGGTGCAATATCCCGACATTCTGGGCCGCATTCCCGATCTGGCCGCAATTGCCGATGCTGCCCATGCACAGGGCGCGCTGCTGGTTGTGGTGGTGACCGAGCCGGTGGCGCTGGGACTGATCGAGGCGCCGGGCCATCTCGGCGCGGACATCGTCGTGGGTGAGGGGCAGTCACTCGGCGTAGGGCTGCAGTTTGGCGGGCCATACCTTGGCCTGTTCGGGTGCCGTGAGAAGTTCGTGCGCCAGATGCCGGGGCGGTTGTGCGGCCAAACCGTTGACGCTGAGGGCAGGCGAGGTTTCGTGCTGACCCTGTCCACGCGCGAGCAGCACATCCGGCGCGAGAAGGCGACCAGTAATATCTGCACCAACTCAGGGCTTTGCGCGCTTGCCTTTTCAATCCACATGACCCTGCTGGGCGGGGCCGGACTGGAGCAGCTGGCGCGGGTCAACCATCAGGCTGCGCGCCGGGCGGCTGATGCCTTGGCTGCGGTTCCCGGCGTAAGCGTACTGAACGACACTTATGTAAATGAATTCACCGTGATCCTGCCGCGCGATGCTCGCGTCGTGGTGCGTGAACTGGCGGACCGGGGCGTGCTGGGCGGCGTGTCGCTCGGACGGCTTTATCCGGAAGCGCATGAGTTGAACCACGCGCTTCTGATCACCGCCACCGAGACCACGACCGATGAGGATATTGCCGCATTGGCCGCAGCTCTGGCTGAAGTGCTTGAAGGAGTCACGGCATGAACGCGCCCAACCAGTCCGGCTGGAAGCCCGCGATGGGCGTTGCCGGTGCCGCCGAAGCCCTGATCGTCACCAGCAGCGGCGATCGCGGGCTGGCGCTGGAAGAGGCGTTGATCTTTGAACTGGGCCGCCCCGGCACTTGCGGCGTCGACATGGTTAGCGGCGAAGGCGAAATTCTGCCCGGTCTGGCGCGATTTGTTCGCAAGCAGCCTGCCGCGCTGCCCGGCCTGTCAGAGCCTGAGACTGTGCGGCATTATACGCGCCTCAGCCGACAGAACTATGCCATTGATCTGGGGCCGTTTCCGCTGGGGTCGTGCACGATGAAGCACAACCCGCGCCTGAACGAAAAAGTCGCGCGGCTGCCTGGATTTGCCGACATTCACCCGCTGCAGCCGCAACAGACGGTGCAGGGCGCGCTGAAAGTCATCAGCCAGCTGGCCGACTGGCTGATTGCTCTGACCGGCATGCACAGCGTGGCGATGACCCCTAAGGCCGGGGCACACGGTGAATTGTGCGGCCTATTGTGCATCCGCGCCGCTCTGGAAGCGCGCGGTGATGCTCGCTCGGTGGTGCTGGTGCCTGAATCCGCGCACGGAACCAATCCGGCGACGGCGGCATTTGCCGGTTACCGGGTGGAGAATATCCCGGCGACTGCGGAAGGCCGCGTCGATCTGGCAGCATTGCAGCAGCGGCTTGGCCCTGATGTTGCAGCGGTAATGATCACCAACCCCAACACTTGCGGGCTGTTTGAGCGCGACATGAAGAAGATCGGTGACGCGGTGCACGCGGCTGGCGGTTTTGTCTATTGCGATGGTGCGAATTTCAACGCCATCGTCGGCCGGGTCCGTCCGGGCGATCTGGGCGTCGATGCCATGCACATCAATTTGCACAAGACCTTCTCGACCCCGCACGGCGGCGGCGGACCGGGCTCGGGGCCGGTGGTGCTGTCGGAGGCGTTGTCGCCTTATGCGCCGCTGCCATTTGCTCAGCGGGATGCCGACGGATCAGTGCATCTGGTCGAGGAAGAAGACGCGTTGGCGATGGGCCATGCGCAATCGTTTGGCCGGATGGTGGCGTTCCACGGCCAGATGGGCATGTTCACCCGCGCGCTGACGTACATACTCAGCCATGGCGCTGACGGGCTGCGGCAGGTGGCTGACGACGCAGTGCTGAACGCCAATTACGTGCTGCGCAGTCTGGAAGATGTGCTGGATGCGCCGTTTGCAGGGTCCGGCCCGTGCATGCACGAAGCGTTGTTCAGCGATGACGGCCTGCCGGATGGGTTCTCGACACTCGACATTGCCAAGGGCCTGATTGACGAGGGTTTTCACCCGATGACGGTCTATTTTCCGCTGGTAGTCCACGGCGCTATGCTGATCGAGCCGACCGAGACGGAAAGCAAGGCCGGGCTGGACCGCTTTATCCAATCGATGCGCAGTCTGGCCGCGCGGGCCGCCGCGTGCGATCCCAGTCTGAAAACCGCCCCGCACCTCGCGCCGCGTCGCCGGCTCGATGAAACGTTGGCAGCGCGCAAGCCGGTCCTGACGTGGCAGGGGGACGCCTGAGACCCGTTTACTCGTTCGCAGCCGGGGAGACGGCGTAATTGCGCGACAGAACATGCTCCCGCCAGGCGATGACAAAGCCGCTGATGGCGATAAGTGGCGCGCCTATCCAGGTGCTGCTGGCGGGCAGCATGTCCCAGATCAGCCAGCCGTACAGCGTCGCCCAGATGATCTGGCTGTAATCCATGATGATGACGCTGGTGACTTGACCGAGACGCAAGGCCGCGGTCAAGAAGAGTTGGCCGAAGGTCCCGGTAACGCCGATCATGATTAGCAGTAACCATTGCCACTTGTCATGCGGGGTCATGTAAACAGGCATGAACAGCGTCATCACCGTAGTGCCGAACAATGCGAAATAGAAGACCGAACTTACCGCTTCCTCGGTCCGGCCAAGGTCACGGTTCTGGAAGCTGATTATTGCGTTCAGAAATGCGGAAACCACGCCAGCGGTGATACCCAGCATGGGGATATGCGAATGGCCTGGCTGAGTAATGACAAGGACGCCGCTGAAGCCAAAAGCTACCGCCATCCAGCGCCACGGGCCGACATGGTCACGCATGACCAGCGATGCGATAATCACGGCGAATAGCGGCGCGGCGAAATTTAGCGTCGTCGCTTCAGCGAGCGGCAGCAGGGTGGCGGCGGCAAAGTTGGTGAACATGCTCATCGTACCGATTCCCGCGCGGGCGGCATGGCTACGAATACGTTTGGTCTTGAGCCGGGACAAGCCGTCGGTTGCACCGAGATAGCCAAGGAGGATCGGCAGTGCGATCGCCTGGCGCCAGAACATGATTTCGGGCAGGGCCACGCCGCTGGCATGGGCGATCTTGCCCATCAGGAACATCGTTGAGATCAGCAACGCAGCTATCAGGCGAAGGCCTAGCGCGAATATGGGGCGTTGCCGGGGGTGCATGCCCCCGCTTTAGACATCCGGAAGACTCGAGCAAGGGGCCGCCATGGATTTCATCGCGGGCTTACGAAATCGGCCAATCGTGCGGCAGCTTTACAGGCACGCCTCAAGATAAGCCTGATCAAATCCGAATTGGCGCGCCTTCTCCAGCGTGTAGGGCCGCAAGCCTGACGCGCGGAATTCGCCGATGATCTTGCCGTCGTCGCTCTCGTCCAGATACTCGAACTTGAACAGTTCCTGCGTGATGATCACTTCGCCTTCCATGCCGATCACTTCAGTGATGTTGGTGGTGCGGCGTGAGCCGTCGCGGAGGCGCTTTACCTGCACGATCAGATCAACCGATTCGGCGATCTGGCGGCTGATGGCTTCCTTGGGGATCTTGATGTCGCCCATCAGGATCATGTTTTCCATACGGCC
>JBDUBN010000598.1:0-1708 GCA_040004085.1 Novosphingobium sp. | reverse complement strand
GCGTTTTTGGCCACACTCTCGGCCATGCGGGCGAGTTGTTCGGGCGTGGCCTCGGTCTGGTATTTGGCCTTCCATTCGGCGGCGGGCATGCCGTGGATCACTTCGCGCGCGGCGACCTTGTCGAGCGGCGCGCCGGCCTCGACGATCCAGTCGGACAGACAATTGCGGCAAAAGCCCGCCAGCCCCATGAGATCGATGTTCTGCGCATCGTGGCGGTGGCGCAAGTGGCGGACGAGGCGGCGGAATGCGGCGGCGGCGTGGGCATCGT
Source organism: Novosphingobium sp. (assembly GCA_040004085.1). GTDB lineage: Bacteria > Pseudomonadota > Alphaproteobacteria > Sphingomonadales > Sphingomonadaceae > Novosphingobium. The sequence continues at coordinate 1,440 of JBDUBN010000598.1, read as the reverse complement.
CCAGCTGGTCAAGCGGATCGGCTGAATTCGTATTTGTGGCGGTCATTGGTCGATCATCCTTGGTCTTTGCGCGCAGCTTTGCCATAGGACGCTCGGCGTCCGGAAGGGAATAGCTTTGACCAAAATTGATCCGTCTCATCCAACCCTGCGGGGCCGCAAGGTCAAGATTCTGGCGACATTGGGCCCGGCCAGCAGCTCGCCCGAGATGATCAGCAAATTGCTGCGCGCCGGGGCCGATGCCTTTCGCGTCAACATGAGTCATGGCGATCAGGCGACTCACGCCGAAACCATCGCCAATATCCGCGCGGCGGAAAAGACGTTCGGCCGGCCGATTGCCATCCTGTGCGATCTGCAGGGGCCGAAGCTGCGCGTCGGCACCTTCAAGGATGGGCGCGCGGTGATCCGCCACGGCAGCCACTTCACGCTCGACCGCAATCCCGAGCCGGGCGACGAAACCCGCGTCTGCCTGCCGCATCCCGAACTGTTCGGCGTGCTGCACAAGGGCCAGCGCTTGCTGATCGACGATGGCAAGTTGCGCCTGAAGGTGATTACGGCGGGCGCGGATGAAATCCTGTGCTCGGCTGAGGTCGGCGGGGCAATCTCCAATCGCAAGGGTGTGAACGTGCCCGACGCCGTGGTGCCGGTGCCCGCCTTGACCGAGAAGGACCGCCGCGATCTGGCCTTTGCGGTGGAGCACGGGGCTGACTGGATTGCGCTGTCGTTTGTGCAGCGGCCCGAGGACGTGGCCGAAGCGCGCAAGCTGATGGGCGGGGCCCATGCTAGCGGGCCTGCGTTGATGGCCAAGATCGAAAAGCCCGCCGCGCTTGACCGGCTGGAAGAGATTATTGAGCTGTCGGACGGCATCATGGTCGCGCGTGGCGATCTGGGCGTGGAACTGAATCCCGAAGAAGTGCCGCCGCTGCAAAAGCGTATTGTCGAAGTCACCCGCCGCTCGGGCAAGCCGGTGGTGGTGGCGACGCAGATGCTCGAATCGATGATCGAAAGCCCGGCGCCAACCCGTGCCGAAGTGTCCGACGTGGCCAATGCGGTCTATGACGGCGCCGATGCTGTGATGCTGTCCGCCGAAACCGCGTCCGGGGCGTGGCCGGAAGAAGCGGTGACGATGATGGACCGCATCGCCAGTCAGGTGGAGAGCGATCCCGGCTATGCCGCGCGCGTGCACTTCACCGCCGTGCGCCCCGATGCGACCACCGCCGATGCACTTGCCCAGGCCTGCGCGGCGATTGCCGAGACGGTGACGCTGTCGGGCATCATCGTGTTCACCGCGTCGGGATCGACCGGCCGGCGGGTGGCGCGCGAACGTCCGAAGGTGCCGATGCTGGTGCTCACCCCATCGCAGCGGACGGCGCGTAAGCTGGGCCTGTTGTGGGGCGCGCATGCAGTCCACACGCGCGACATCGGCAGCTTTGAAGAGATGAT
>JBDUBN010000187.1:0-5670 GCA_040004085.1 Novosphingobium sp. | reverse complement strand
TGCCGAGAACCCCCGGAAACCGTCCTCATAGGTCGGGATCACCGCACCTTGGTATCAGTCACCGGCATCGGAACGCCAATCCTTTGCATTCCGGTTGCGACGGTGCGGCGCAAGTCATGTAGGATGAAATGCTCGACTGGCTTGTTGTCCTGAAGCTTTGCCATTTCCCTCAGTAGCCGAGGATGCCCTTTGCTGAATCCGTTGACGCTTGCGTCGGGGTTGTCCTTCACAGGGAACAACTTCTCTGAGCCGTCCATCGCGGGAAGGGAGCCGATAATTTCCTTTGCGAGAGCAACCAGCGGCACGATATGCATTTTGCCGTTCTTCGCTCGCGCTCCGGGGATGATCCAAGTATCCATGTCAATCTCGCCAATCGAAGCATCAAAGACTTCGCCCCTCCGCTGGCCGGTCAGCAGCAATAGTTTGAAGCCTGGCCCGAACGGCCAGCCAAGCTTGTCGCAGGCCTGCCAAAATAGTCGAATCTCGGCCTCCGATAGGTACCGCTCTCGCGGTTTGTTCAGGGGAGGGCGTCCGGCATACTGGCATGGGTTGGCCTGCAACTTTTCGAGCTTCGGCATGGCCCAGGTGTAAAACGCACTGAGGTGCTGATGAACCGTCCTGCCTTCGCGCAGGGTCGGTTTATCTGGATTGCGATATGTCACGTCTTCGACCAACGTTGTGATCTCCGAGCGAGTAATTGTATCGGCAAGCCGGTCGCCGAATTGCGGCACCAGATACTTTTCACCCGTTCGCTCTATTGAAGGCGCGCTGCGCTTTTTTCCACGAACGGCTCGTTCGATGTAGAGCTTCCAGAGATAAGAGAAGGTGATCCGGCCAGTCTGGGTCCGTCCGTCATCTTTGTTGGGCTTCGGTGCGCCTTTTCCGCTTTCGATGTCGATCAGAATGGACCGGGCTTTCTTGCGAGCGTCAGCGAGGGTAAATCTGGAAGAGAACCGCCCGATTGTGATATTCCGAACCTCGCCGCCGACTCGTTTGCGGAAGACGAAGGTCTTGGCACCTGATTTGCCAACCCGGATGCGCAGGCCGGGAATGATATGATCACTCCACTCGGCTTGACCTGACTGGGGAGCGGGAAGGCCCTTGATTTTGGCATCGGTGAGCCCGACAGGTTTGTTCGGCATGGTTTGGTTCTCATCGCTATCGGGTCGTTACCTTAGGTAACATTAACCCCTGAATACTATGGAACATAATAAGAACACACGAGAAGGTCAAGATGATGAAATCAAATGAGAATGATAACTTATGAGGAGGTATGAAAGTGGTTTCTAGGCGTCTACGAATCTGAGGGTAGGACGTTCGAATCGTTCCGGGCGCACCATAAACCCCGTTAAGTCTCAATGGCTTAGCGGGGTTTCTGATTCTTGGGGTTTGGCGGATGCGCACCCTAGCAAGCACATAGTAAGCACTGGCCCCGGTTTCGCGTCGAATTGGCGGAAAGCTGCCGTTCCCGCCTTCCGCCGTCACAGTGCCCCGGCGCGCCGATGACGACAGTTGGCAACAGTTCCGGGGGCTAAATTCGCGGGTCCTCCCTGCGGGTTTTGGGTGGGATAAGCGCTCAGGGACCGCATTTTTTCCCGCTGGCCCCATTTCGGGCGATGGCGACAGTTAGAAGTGTCAGTTTGACGGGCGCAAAAATGGGCGACAGGGTCCGAGTCCTGCCGCCCAAAATTGCCCGCACGTGGAAGGTTAACACGATGCGGGCCTTAGCGGGTCCCTGAGTTCCCCGCTAAGCTGTGATCAAGGAACGATTGCCGCGCTCAGGATGCGCCGCACCGGTAAGGCTGGCCCCATGGTGAGCAATGGCCCCAGGGCCTCAGACACCTCCGCTGGCACTTCGACGCTGCGCTGCCAGACAAGCAGCTTGTTCGTGCCTGTGAGCGCCGCAGCGGCTTGCTCAGCGGCAATTCGCACGTTGCCATGCCCTTTCGTGCACTCATTGAGCGCGGCCGCCGCTGCAAAGCCCTGCAAGAGCCGTTGCGCAGTTGATCGCAGATCGGCCGCGATGGCATCGGCAAGGGGCTGTGTGCGTTCGATGGCCAGCGCCTGAGCCGCGTTGCGGACATCCTCGATTTCACGCCTTACAGCTTCGGCCCGCCGGTTCAGTTCGCCGATGCCTGCCCGCAGTGTTTCCCGCTCCGCGCACATCGCATCATCGCCCGGTCCAACGTCTGCTGCGGCCATCGCCGTTGCGCCGTCGAGCAGCGCGTCAGCAATCGCCACCGCGTCCGGTCCAGATCGAGCGGCAAGAGCATCCGCAATCGCGCGGCATCGGGTTTCGGCAGTGTCGATTGCCGTGCCGATGTCGGCAAGTTCGGCCTGCAGGGCTTCGACCCGCGCATTTTGGGCGGAGATGTCGAGCGCTTCGAGTTCGGCGGCGATGTTGGCCAGCAAGGTTTTGTTGATCATGCGCCGCGTCCTGTCATTTCGAGCATGTCCGCGTGGACTTGTGCCCAGCCGTGATTGTTGGCGGGATGCGCGGCGCTGGCCAAACCGCTGCCGTTCAACGCTGCCGCCTCTGCTTTGGCCTGTGCGAGGTGATCCACTTGCGGGGCCTGTGTGTGGCCGAGAACCTTGACCAATGCCGATGCTGACAGCCGAGAGTATTCAGGATCAGACAACATTGTGGCGGCGAGGCGCTCCTTGCCTTTGGCTTGCGGCGATGCCAGCACCGCACGGACGCGCGCACCGGCTTCTGCACGGCTGCCAACCGGGGCGAGCGTGGCAGGCTGTGGGGCCTGTGCGGCAACCTTTGGCGCAGGTGCAGCGGTTTGGGTCTTGCGGGAGAGAATGCCAGCCAATGCCGCTGCGGCTTGGCCGGTGGTGACTCCCTTAAATTTGGTCGGGCCGGTAATCTGTAGGCTCATGGTCGTTTCCTTTCGTGGTGAAGTGGTTGGCACGGCTCAGAAGTAGCTCGCGGAGTTGAGATTGTAGCCGCTGTAGCTGGCCGCATCCTTGGCAAGACCCTGCTGGATCAGTTTCCCTAGATTGGCGTTCACTGCTGAGAGTTGGGGGACGATGCCGCTCAGGAGCGTACTGCCAAGCTGTCCAATGGCATCGATCGTTCCCTGATTATCCGCGGCCGAAGCCGTGAACGCCGTGAATGGGTTATCCCGGTTGGCCGATGCCGTCGCAATCGTGGTCTGGCCGTCGATTGCCCCTTTGGTCAGCGATGTCACCTGATCGAGCAGCGTGAAGTAATCGCTTTGCGAACCGGAAATCTGCCGCTCAATGTCGAGCAACGCCGTGGCTGCGCTGGAATAGGCGTCATAAGCCGATGTATCGCCAGCGGCCACGCGGGCTGCGAGAGGCTGATAATTGGCCTGCGCAGCGGACTTGCGGTCGCTCAGCGACAGCGCCGAATTGCCCACGGTCAACTGATCGTAAAGGCTGGTGAGAGACGACAGGATTTGGTCGGTCGCCGCCTTGACCGCCTTCGCGCGTTCCAGCCCGTACAGCTTTTCGAGGTCGGCATATTCCTGGGTAGATGCGGACGCTTCGGTGAAGATCGACTTGAGTTTGCCGAATTCCTTGTCGAGCGTATCGAGCGCAGCGCCGACCGGATCGGTATAGGCTTTGAGCCGGGTGAATACGGATTCGAACGAGACGGCCTTGGTAAGCGCCGCCTGCAAGTCCTTACCAGAGGCCAATAAGGCGGTGCAGATATGCGACTGCCGCCAATGCAACTGGTCGGCATCATCTTCGCAGGTTAGATAGATCGCAGGGGACGCGATGACATCGAGCCTCAAGCATCGGATGCCAGCCGCCGCCGCTGTGGCGAATTGCTGAGCGAGGAGCGACTTGCCGCCGCTGCCGGGGCCGGTGAACAGCGTTACTTCGCCCACGGGTGCCAGGCGCTCGATTGCCATGGCCTTGGGTTGTGGCTGGATCGATGCCAGCGCGGCAAGGTCAAGGGATTGAAAGGGGCTTTCGGTCGGTCCGCCGAATTCTGGCAGAGTGATCGCAGAGAGTGGGCTGGTTAGATCGGCTGCGGCCCACCTGGCAGCGTCGAGGGCGTCAAGGCAGCGCCGCCGGTGCGCCAGTTCGGCAATCTGCTGTGCCAGTTCGACCGGGGCCAGTAAGCCCTGCGCATCCGCTGTAAGCCGCGCGAGATACACGACGCCGCCTAAGGCTTTTATGCCCGCGTCGTTTTCAAACATGGGCTTTAGCAGGATGGCGCTGGCAGTTCGACCGGCGTCCACTTCGCGCTGAATCGCAGCGTAAATCTGTGCGTGAACCGGCAGGGCAAAGTCATCTGAGGCAACGCCAGTGGCACAGCGATTGTCTATCAGACATGCACCGAGAAATGCGGCCTCCGCCTCTATGTTTTCCAACGCCTCAGGCTGCCGGTGTTCACCAATCGGAATGACGTTCGCGCCGTTCACTCGCTGGCCCCGCTGGTAAGGTTGAGCAATGGCAAGTTGTGCAGGTCGGCCTGATCGGCGGCATGGGCCAGTGCAAGAGTGTGATCGGGAAACCAGCGGCGGCGTGGTGCGCGGCCAAGGCCCTGCCGGACGGTGACCGTCCAAAGGCCGTTGCCGTCCAGTTCCAGCGGCTCAATCAGCACGCCGTACCAACTGCCCTTGCGCATGGCGGGGAGTTCGACCGGCGTCATCGGCGGACCTCGCTGTCACGGAACTGCGGGAGTGGTTTGAACGCGATGTAGAGGCCATTGCGCTCGGCAAGCAGGAGGGCGTATTTCAGAGCATCGTCGCCATCGGTAAACCGTTGGTCTATGTGGGCGAGAGGTGCCCAGTTGTGGACGTGAACCCGGAATTCTCCATTGTCGGCTTGCACCAGTACGATTCCATCACGTTCGGGGAACGGGATAATCTCAGCCATGAGCGCCGCCTCCGAATGCCAGAGTCGCCAGCATCGCAGCAAGTTCCGGGCGGATGGCGTGGGCGGCGATCAGGACTTTCGCGCGCAAGGCGTCGAGGCTAAGGCTGTCGGGTGTCCTGTGGTCATGGGGCCGATAGCGAAAGGCCCCGCCCGTGCCCGGCGGGGTCTTTTCGTTGCGGGGCATGTTAGGCGGCCTCGCTGGTCGAACTGGTCAGCTTGCTTTCCAGCCAGCACTCAAGGTCGGCGCGGCGGTAGCGTATCGCTCCGGGCGACATCCGGACGTAACGGGGGCCGTCACCAGTGACGCGGTAGCGGTCCAGCGTCGGCTTACCCAACTTCAGATATTGGGCTGCTTCCCTAACGGTGAGAATTTCATGCATTGTCTATTGCCTCCAATCGTTGGCAACAGATTAGTCCGGTTATTATTCAATCACCCAGCGAGATAAAAACCGCTATTTATTCTTCCAAATACCAAGCTCTTTTAACCGAGCGCGCAGCCGGACTTTCTTGGCGTTGAGGGATGCTCCATCCTTTAGTTGGCTCGCAAATCTAGCTACCGCTTGTCTTTGGTCCATCGTCCCGCTCTGAATGGCAGCGACGGCCTGCTTTACAATTTCATCGTCGGAATATCGTCGTCCAGGTGGCCGCCCGCGCTTTCCTTTTGTTTCCTGATCTTTAGGCAGTGTGGGCTCATGTATCTGCACGCCGTCAACGCGCCCCATGATTGTTCGATCATGTGCAATCCCACGGGATTGAGCAATGCGTGAACTGGGTAATCTCGACCGCCGTAAAATGGGGCGTTGGTTGAAT
>JBDUBN010000186.1:0-5671 GCA_040004085.1 Novosphingobium sp. | reverse complement strand
GGGGCTGGACGATCAATTATGCCAAGGAGCATCCCTTGGGTGGCGGCTTTGAGGCTTACCGGTCCAACCGCCTGACCTTTGAAACCAGGGCCGCCACGACCGAAGGCAACACCACGTCGGTTGAAACCAACCTGATGACCGACGAGGGCCGTGCCTATCACTCCAGCTATTTCGAAATGCTCGGCGAGCAGGGCTATCCGGGCCTCGTGCTGTGGCTGCTCATTCAGGTGACCGGCCTGTGGCAGATGGAGCGAGTCCGCGCGCGCTGGCGCAAGAAGGCAGCGGCCCCCGGTAGCGGGACTGACCAGCAATGGCAGGCGCCCCTCGCCAATGCGCTGCAACAGGCGCAACTGGTTTACCTCTTGGGATCGTTCTTCATCGGCATCGCCTATCAGCCGTTTATCCTGATGCTGATCGGCCTGCAGTGCGGCTTGTTCAGCTATCTCAAACGGACCGAGAGCGCCGAGCACGTGACCGTCCGCGCACCTTACCGGCTCAAGCTGCCCAAAGCCGCAAGCGCGCCGTAAGCTGCCCAAACGTTGCGCGGCGGGCAGCCTTGGTCCATCGGATGCGGCAAACTCACAAGTAGGAGGTGGACCCCGTGGAACTACAGGAACTGGCAACCAAAGTCGGCGAAGTTATCGTCACGTCGGACTGGATCACGGTCGACCAGAACCGCATCAATCAGTTCGCCGAGACGACCGAGGACCGCCAGTACATCCATGTCGATCCGGAGGCCGCCAAGTCCGGCCCGTTCGGCACCACCATCGCGCACGGATTTCTGACGCTGTCGCTGCTGTCGGTGATGCTGGAAGAGACATTCAAGCAGATCACTGTGCAAATGAGCGTGAACTATGGCTTTGACAAAGTGCGCTTTTTGGCACCCGTCAAGTCAGGCAAACGCATTCGCGGTCATTTCAAACTGCTGGAACTAACCGAGAAACGCCCCGGTCAGTGGCAGAAAAAGGTCGAAGCCACTGTCGAGATCGAAGGCGAAGAAAAGCCGGCGCTGATCGCGGATTGGATCTTCATGCACATGGTGTGATGGCGGGCCGGGTGTGGCGGTACGACTTGATATTTTCACACTTTGTGATAAATGAGTCGGATCACTGCTGTGAAGTTTCATCTTCACCTGCCGGAGCCCGGACGTTGTAGCGTCTGGGCTCTTTGCATATCAGGGGTTGGCGTTGTAGCATCAACCCCTTCACCGGTTACTTGCGACCCAGCTCTATGAGCTTGACCATCAAGGCTACGAGCGCGACCGTTATGGTCACGGCACCGATAACCAGAATCACTGCTGTGTTAAATTCCATCCATATCACCTACCCTTCTGTCGCGAGTTGCGACCCTGAAGGTTAAGCAGGAAAATCAAACAGATGTAACTGATAACTTTGAAGATGGCAGAAATTAGAATCGATGTCGCTTACTGCCAAGATTGGACTTCCACCGAAGCCCTAAAAAATAAGGGCGCCGCAATAACATGCGACGCCCTCGAATCAGTCTACCGTTCTACCATTGAACTACACTGGCCAATTTGGCGCCAGTGACGGGAATTGAACCCGCGACAAGTAGATTAACTGCAATTAATCCTAATTATATATAATAACCTAGGTAATGTCAACTTTTTATACTTAAAGCGTCCGCTCCCGCATTTCGACGTCGAAGGTTTCCAGCACGTCGCCCGGCTTGATGTCGTTGGTATCCTGCAACACCACACCGCACTCCAGACCCATGCGGACTTCGGCAACATCGTCCTTGAAACGGCGCAGCGAGGCGACCGTGGTCTTGGTGATGATGACATCGTCGCGCGTGATACGGGCATGCAGGCCCTTGCGGATATAGCCGTCGGTGACGAGCAGACCCGCCGCCTTGTCGCGCTTGCCGGCAGGGAAGATTTCCTTGATCTCGGCGCGGCCGACGACGGTTTCGATCCGCTCTGGGCCAAGCTCACCGGCCATCTCCTTGGCGATGTCCTCGGTCAGGTGGTAGATCACGTCGAAGTACTTCATTCGCACGTTGTGGCGGGCGATCATCTCGCGCGCCTTGGCATTCGGCCGCACGTTGAAGCCGATGATCGGCGCGCCCGTTGCCTGAGCCAGCGTGACATCGCTTTCGGTAATCGCGCCAACGCCCGAATTGAGTATGCGGACCTTGATTTCGTCGGTCGACAAGCGGTTGAGCGAGTTGACGATGGCTTCGGTAGAACCCTGCACGTCGGCCTTGATGACCACGGCATATTCCAGCACGGTTTCCTTGTCCTTCAGCGCAGAGAACATGTTCTCCAGGCTGGCGGGTGCGGTTGTGGTGCGTTTTTCAGTCGCCTTTTCATGACGATAGGCTGCGACTTCGCGGGCGCGCTGTTCGTTTTCAACGACGGTCAGCGTATCACCGGCCATCGGCACCCCGCCAAGGCCCAGTACTTCCACTGGCAGCGCAGGTCCGGCTGCCTTGATCTGGCGGCCCTTGTCATCGAGCAGCGCGCGAACGCGGCCGGACTGGGTACCGACGACAAAGATGTCGCCAACCCGCAGCGTACCGCGCGTGATCAGCACGGTTGCCAGCGGCCCCTTGCCCTTGTCGAGCTTGGCTTCGACCACGGTGGCTTCGGCGGAGCGGTCCGGATTGGATTTCAGCTCCATCAGTTCGGCCTGCAGCAGGATTTTCTCGATCAGTTCGTCCATGCCCGCGCCGGTCTTTGACGACACTTCGACGTCCTGCACATCGCCCGACATCGCCTCGACCACGACTTCGTGTTCAAGCAGACGTTCGCGGATGCGCTGGGGGTTGGCTTCGGGCTTGTCGCTTTTGGTGATGGCGACGATCATCGGCACCCCGGCGGCATGCGTATGGCGGATCGCCTCGATCGTCTGCGGCATGATGCCATCGTCGGCAGCGACCACCAGAATGACGATGTCGGTGACGTTCGCGCCGCGCATACGCATGTCGGTGAAGGCTTCGTGGCCCGGTGTATCAAGGAAGGTGACGAGATCGCCGCCCTTGGTCTTGATCTGGTAAGCGCCGATATGCTGGGTAATGCCGCCAGCCTCGCCGCGCACCACGTCGGTGCCGCGCAGGGCATCGAGCAGGCTGGTCTTGCCGTGATCGACGTGGCCCATGATGGTAACGACCGGCGGACGCGTCTGCAGCAATTCATCGGCATCGACATCGTCGCTGATGTCAATATCGACGTCGCTGTCGCTGACGCGCTGGATGTTGTGGCCGAATTCCTCGACCAGCAATTCGGCGGTGTCCTGATCGATGGTTTCATTGATGGTGACCATCATGCCCATCTTGAACAGCGACTTGACGAGGTCCGCGCCCTTTTCCGCCATGCGGTTGGCCAGTTCCTGTACCGTGATCGCTTCTGGCACGATAACGTCGCGCACCATTTTGTCACGCGGCTGGGACTTGCCGGCAAAGTGCGCGCGCTTTTCCTTTTCGCGGGCACGCTTCAGCGCGGCGAGGCTGCGGGCGCGGGCGCCTTCGTCCTCGTTCAGCGCCTTGCTGACGGTCAGCTTGCCGGACTGACGGCGGTTGTCAGTAACCGTCTTGTCGCGCGGATGAGCAGGCTTTTTGGCGGCAGGCTCGGGGCGCTTGATCGGCGCGACCGGCGTGAACCGGCGCGGCGCGGGAGCGGCGGCAGCGGTTTCCGGCGTGGCCGCGGCTTCCTGAGCAGCGTCCGACGCGGTTTCGTCAACAGGCGCAGCAGGTTCGGCCTGAGCGGCGGGGGCAGTTTCGGCCTCAGCAGGCGTCGGCGCAGGCGCGGCCTTTACCTCAGGCGCGGCAACAGGTGCCGGAGCGGGCGGGTTCTTGGCCTCCTCGGCACGGCGGCGCTCTGCCTCATTAGCGCGGGCGCGTTCCTCCTGTTCGCGGCGATAGTTATCCTCGGCGGATTGCAGCCGGGCTTCCTCGGCCTCACGCAGCAAGCGGGCTTGCAACTCCTGACGCGATTCGTTGCTCGGTGGCGCGGGGCGCGGGGCGGGCTTGGGAGCCTGTGCAACGGGCGCAGGAGCAGGCGCAGCAACCGGAGGCGCGGCCACGACTTCGGGCGCAGCGACCGGCGTTTCGCCGGGCTTGGTCAGCACCTTGCGGCGCTTGACCTCGACCACCACCTTGTTGGTGCGGCCGTGGCTGAAGGTCTGCTTGACCTCGCCCGCTTCAACCGAGAGCTTCAGCCCAAGCGGCTTACGGCCCAGAGTCGGTTTGTTGTCGGTGTCGCTCATGGCTTCAAACAGTCCTTCAGTCTTAAAGTGTCGTCGCGGCTTGCGGTTCGGTCTGAGCCGCCCGTCTGCCGGAATGGATATGGTCAGCCGTTTCGGGCAGGCCAAGGAAATGGAGCAGCCGCCGCAGCGGGGTGACGACCCGTTCGGCCGCTCCCGCATCGGTTACGGCCAGATGGACGACGTTCTCGCGGCCCAATGCCACAGACAACGCCGCGCGGTCCAGTGGCAAGAGCATGCCGCCCTGCCCCGAACCTTCGGCATCGCGGCCCACGCGCAAGGCCTGATCGAGTTTGCGGGATCCATCTTGCCCCGCATCGGCGGCGTGGCCCAGCCACTTCACCTTGCCCGCGCGCGCCCATTCGGCGATGCGGTCGGAACCCATCTGTAATTTGCCGGCGCGCAATTCAAGGCCCAGCCGCTCGGTAAATGAGCGGGTCAGCGCGGTTTCGATGCGGTCAGGCAGGTCGGCGGGGATGGACAGTGCAGCACCCTTGAAAGCCCGCGCCAGTGCGCCTTTCAGCTTGCCTTTCGCCAAAGCAACCTCAAGTTCGGCGCGCGAAACGCCGATCCAGGCACCCCGGCCCGGCGCGCGCGCCATGACGTCTGGCAGGACTTCGCAAACCCCGTCAGGATTGGCCGGAGAGATCGCCAGCCGCACCAGAACGTGGCGCGCGCCATGCTCGCCCGACAAGACACAACGTCTTTCCGGCCCAGCCTCAGAGATGTAGGAGCTTACGTGCTCATTGTGAGGAATCCGCATTGGCGGCCTCCTCGGATGCTGGTTCGTCGTCGAACCAGTGGGCACGGGCAGCCATGATGATTTCGTTGCCCTGTTCTTCGGTCAGGTTGAAATCGCCGAGAATGCCGCCCTTGTCTTCGGGGCGGGCATCGCGGCGCGGCGCGGCGCCATCACGGCGGCGCTGTTCAACGCGCTTCTTGGCGATCAGTTCGTCGGTGGCGAGGTCAGCCAGATCATCGAGCGTCTTGATCCCGCCCTTGCCGAGCACGACCAGCATGGCCTCGGTCAGGTGCGGCATTTCGGCCAGATCGTCCTCGACGCCCAATTCGCGGCGGGCAGCGCGGCTGGCTTCTTCGCGGCGTTCCAGGGCTTCGGCAGCGCGGCTTTGCAGTTCCGCGCCAAGTTCCTCGTCAAAGCCTTCGATATTGGCCAATTCGCTGATGTCGATATAGGCGACTTCTTCCAGTTCGGTGAAGCCTTCAGCCACCAGAAGCTGCGACAGGGTTTCATCAACGTCCAGCTCTTCTTCGAACATCTTTGAGCGTTCGGAGAATTCGCGCTGGCGCTTCTCGCTCGATTCGGCCTCGGTCAGGATGTCGATGGCCGAGTTGGTCAGTTGAGAAGCCAGACGCACGTTCTGGCCGCGGCGACCGATTGCCAGGCTGAGCTGATCGTCAGGCACGACAACTTCGATGCGGCTCTCGTCCTC
>JBDUBN010000597.1:0-1712 GCA_040004085.1 Novosphingobium sp. | reverse complement strand
GTTACAAGTCCAGCTTGCTAACGGATCAAGAATAGGTCAGTCGACAGAGCGACCAGTGCGCTAATGAGAAAGATTTTCGGCTATGAAGGCGATCCGGTTCTACGAATATGGCGGCCCCGAGGTGCTGCGCTACGAGCTGGATGTGCCCGAACCGTTGCTTGCGCGAGATGCAGTGCTGATCGAAGCAGATGCGACGAGCGTAAATCCGCACGACTGGAAGTCGCGCTCGGGCGCCCTTCGGGAGAAGTTCCCGTTGCTGTTTCCCCACATTTCAGGGTTTGACGTGAGCGGCATCGTTCGCGCGGTCGGCGAGGACGTGCAGAGCTTTCAGATCGGCGACCGGGTGATCGCCATGGCGCAGGCCACTTATGCCGAGTTGGTCGCAGTGCCCGCGGTGACGATAGCCCGCCTGCCCGATGGGCTCGATCCCGTGGACGCCGCTGCCTTGCCGGTTGCGGTGCTTACCGGCGAGCAGCTGGTCCGGATAAGCGCCCAGGTCACCGCAGGGCAGACGGTTCTCGTGACCGGCGCGCTCGGCAGCGTAGGCCGGGCAGCCGTTCATGCGGCCAACAAGCTTGGTGCGCGGGTCATCGCGGGCGTGCGCGCCCGCCAGTTGCGCGAGGCAGCAGGCCTCCAGGTCGCGGGCACGATCGCGATCGATGACGAGGAGGCATTGGCTCGCTCAGGCAAGTTCGACGCGGTGGCGGACACGATCGGTCGCGCCCTGGCGGAGCCCCTGATGGCAATGATCCGGCCAGGCGGCCGGTATGCCTATACGTCCGCGATACCTGACGGGGCGGCAGATCGGCATCGGGGCGTGTCGTCGGGGACCCGGGGCTTCGCCCAACCGGACCCCGACACGTTGCGTAGCTTCGCCGAGGACGTCCGCGACGGTCGTTTCGCGATCCCGGTCAGCGAACGCATGCCTCTCCGCGAAGCGGGCGCCGCGCAGTCGCGAATGGCCGCTGGGGGCGGCGGCAAGATCGTCCTCACCATGCGCTGAACGGCGGTTGTCTGGCATCGCATCGGACCCTTTGAATGACCGTCATCAAGCCGGATGTTTCCACTGGCGAAAACCGCGATTGAACGGCAAGATTGGCTGATGAGAAGTCTTGTACGATCGATGACAATGATACTGCTGGCAGCCAGCGCGCCCGCACTGGCAGAGGACACGCTAGCGGGCCGCTACCGGCTCGAGGGTAACCATGATGCCGCAGGCGAGCTCCTGCTTCGCGATGATGGGCGTTTCGAATATGGGCTCGCCTATGGCGCGCTCGATGAACACGCGGAAGGGCGCTGGGTTCGGCACGGCAACGTGATTGCACTCACGACATTACCCAAACCCGTACCCCCACGGTTCCAACTCGCACCTCGCAGTAAACCGGTGCCGCATTCACCGACATTGCATGTGACTTGGCCGAATGGACGGGGGGTCGCAGGGGTCGACTTCCGCATCGGTTTTGACGTGGGCAGCCCGATCGCCGCCTACACGCAGGAAGATGGTTGGAGCCTGCCGCAGGAAGAGCACCGCATTCCGCGCTGGATCGAATTGGTTGAGCCGATTTACGGTATCGTGTCCCCGCGTTACCCGATCGCGGAAGGAACATCGGGCACACTGAACCTCATGATCATTCCCAACGACATTGGCGCAGTCGATTTTTCCGGCATGGTCGTCGATGTGCTACCGGATGAACTGCTGATCCACCGCGGCA
>JBDUBN010000596.1:0-1714 GCA_040004085.1 Novosphingobium sp. | reverse complement strand
CATTGTATGGGGTGGAGAATACCCGGAAGCTGATTGCCGAGGCGTTGGAGGGGTAGTCTACCGCTTGGTGCGCGGCTTTCGGAAACACCTTCTGCCATCCAGTCCGCAGCGCTATTTCCGGTGCGGTGACCCACGGCGAAGCTCGGGAATTCTATCCGGGCGTAATGCACAACGGACCAGCCATCCGGGCCGTCGCCGTTGGTTATTTCTTCCTGCCGGGAGGAGTTTCAGCTTTTGGGGTAAGTATGGCCACGACGGACTTGGCGAAGCCGTCCTCAACGTCGGATGTCGATGTCAGACCGCCAGCAATTCCGCCCAGTACAAGACCTTTGCCAATCTTGTACTCGCCGCAGAGCTTTCCGGTCTGGTCGACAAGGCTAACCGTTCCGTTCATATGGATCTGCCCCAGACCGATCATGCCCAGCCGGGCCGCCGAACTGCCATGATCGAACCGGGTAAACAGGACGCGCATCGCATAGACGGGTCCCTGCATCGTCGCGTCCGTTACCGGCAGCGCATCCAGTCTTGACCTGATCTTCTGCTGAACCAGCATGCGGTCTTCATCGCTGACCCAGATGCCTTCGGCGGCGTCAACCGTCACAGAGCTGACCCGCACCGGCAATTTGATTTCGCTCGGCAGGCTTTGGAGGACCGTTGGCTTGGTCTTTGCCGAGGCGCAGCCGGCCAGCAACACCATTCCAAGCAGGGCAACGAGGGGCTTTCGTGGCGTCATTGGCTGCTCTCCTGTTCTTGCTTGGATAACCGACCCGAATGACAGGTCGCTGTGCCGACTGCGCCATTGGAGCAATGGCAGATTGGCGTGCGATCGCTAGATCGTCAGCGCTTCAGCTGTGTGCGCGTGAAGCTGCTGGCCTTTGACGATTTCGGCCGAATGACCTTTGACGAAAATGCCGGCGATAACGCCCGCAGCCACGACCGCGCCAACGGCAGCGCCGCCATTACCCTTGCCTTCTTCACGGAACCGTCCGGTCAACGCGATCTGGCGACCATTGAGATTGAGTGAATTGAATGCCACTTCAAGCTTGCCCGCCTTGCCGAAAGACCCTGAGCCCTTGGTGAAGGTAACGGTTCCTTCGCCGGGGGTGCCTTTTGGAATGACGAGCTGTCCATCCGACATCACATCAAGAACGGTCGAAAACTTGAATTTATCTCCGATTTTCATCTTCTTGTTCTTTGAGGTCAACGTAGTGTCGACGCCAACAATGATGTCGGTGTTTGCAGCAAGAACCAACGGCTTTGGCGCAGCATCCACAATTGGTGCGGCGATCGCGGTTACTGCCGGATCTGGAGCGGCAGTCGTCAGCAATGGCGAAACAGCCGAATTCTGTGCCGCAAGCGGCGCAGACAAACAAAGAAGCGCCGCAAAAGCGGTGTAAGTGTATCGCATTGTGAAATCTCCCCCCGGCACCAAAGCGTATAAAATTCTGTTTGGCGCGTGACTTTCGTAATCACCAAAATTATATTTGCAAACGGAAAGTCCGTCGGATTTGGACTATGAAGAACTTGACATATTTCTGTTTTTTAGGCTGACGGACAGCCGTCATCGATAAATCTCAAGCAGAATATCGACATTCGGCCCCGCGTCCGGGCAGATGCGCGTATTGAACTGAGTGCTCGGCGAACGCAGCCAAGCCGCGTTCAGCGCAAGGCCCGCGCATGGGCAGCTTTATTGCATTGTATGGGGTGGAGAATA
>JBDUBN010000595.1:0-1715 GCA_040004085.1 Novosphingobium sp. | reverse complement strand
GTCGCCGGGGCGCTGCAGGACCAGCACCGCGCGCTGATCATGGGTGAGCGCAGCTTTGGCAAGGGCAGCGTCCAGCAGATGTTCTATCTTGACCGCGATCACGCCGCCAAGCTGACCGTGGCGCGCTATTTCACCCCCTCCGGACGCTCGGTGCAGGAGGGCGGGATCGAGCCCGACATCCGGGTGCCGCAGATCTCCGATCCCGATGCTGCCAAGCGCGCCAAGCTGGCGATGCGCGAAAGCGACCTCCGCCGCCATCTGGTCAACGAAGTCAGCATGGACGACAAGAAGCTGGAACTCGACAAGCAGGAAGACCCGCGCTTTCAGCAGACGCCTGAACAGCTGAAAGCCAAGGGTATTACCGACTTCCAGCTCAGCTATGCGATCTCAACCTTGCGCCGCACCGGCGGTCGTCCGGCACTGGCCAAAGTAAAGTGAGCGATGGTCTGATGCTCAGCCTCGCGCGGTGGGCGGCGCTGCTGGTTCCCGCCGCGCTGGTCGGCGGGGCGTATATCTCGCAGTACGTGTTCGGCCTGTTCCCGTGCGAGATGTGCTGGTGGCAGCGCTATGCGCATTTCGCCGCGCTGGGCTTTGCGCTTGTGGCCTTCGCCGTGCCGCGCCAGCGCATGCCGATTGTGCTGGCAGCGCTGGCAATTGGCGTGTCCGCGCTGATCGGCGCGTATCATGCCGGGGTCGAGTATCACTGGTGGGAAGGCTTGACCCATTGCGCCAGCACCGCCGCATCGGGCGGTGATCCGCTGGCGGCGATCATGAACGCGCCGCTGATCCGCTGCGATGTTGCGCAGTGGACGCTGCTCGGCGTGTCGCTGGCGGGGTTCAACTTCCTGCTCTCCGGTGCCGGGGCGCTGGCAGTTGCGGATTTGCTGAGGCGTTCAAGATGAATTTGGCAGCATGAACAGCAAGCGCTCGGCCCGGATGCTGCGCGTCGATCAGGCGGGCGAGTATGGCGCAACGCGGATCTATGCCGGTCAGCTTGCGGTCATGGGCGACCGCGCCCCGCATTCGGGCAAGATCGCCGGAATGGCCGCGCAAGAGGCTGGACATCGCCAGCGCTTTGACGCGATGATCGCCCGGCGCGGTGTGCGACCTACGGCTCTGCAACCCGTTTGGGCGGTCGCCGGATTTGCCCTCGGCGCGGCAACCGCGCTGATCGGTCCGGAAGCCGCGATGGCCTGCACCGCCGCCATCGAAACCGAGATCGACAAGCACTACACCGAGCAACTGGCCGATCTGGCGGATGGATCGGACCCCGAATTGGCCGCAATGGTCGAGGAATTCCGCGCTGATGAGCGCGAACATCTGGACACCGCCTTGGCCGCCGGGGCGGAAAAGGCCCCGGCCTATCCACTGCTGTCCGGCGCGATCCGGCTGGGCTGCCGCCTCGCCATCCGGTTGTCGACGCGGATCTGACGCTCAGCCTACCTGCCAGTTGAAGACCAGCTCGCCCTCGCGGAAGGCAAAGCGGTTGAGGTGTTCTGCCACCACCCGCTGCATCCGGCTCATATCGCCCCCTTCGGCCACGGTGCAGGTGACCGTCAGCGCCATATCGCCTGCGCTCAGATCAACCGAACCCATTGGTAGCGGAATGTAGCCCTGCTGGGCATCGAACTTCACGTCGAACTTGTGGCTCCAGTGCTTGCACACTTGCTGCAGATAGCGGCTGGCGCTGGCGGTTGGCACCACGGCCATGCTCA
>JBDUBN010000185.1:0-5692 GCA_040004085.1 Novosphingobium sp. | reverse complement strand
TGGTCCCGGAGTATAATGGTGCATTATCCATGCGGGAATGGAAGGATACACTATGGGTCAGGTTCTTCACGGGAACGCCAGCACGACAGCGACAATCCGTTGAGCAATACAAAATAGTCAAGATAGCCTGAAGGCGCTGGCCAAGCGCCACGGGATCAACCCCAAGACGCTAACGGGCGGCCGTTCGCGGGCCAGCAAGGTCAGTCGATGAGCGACCTTACTCGTTCGGCGTGCTGCCGGCCGGCGTGCTCTGCGGCCTTTGGATCACCTACCGTCACGGCGTCATAGATCGCCCGGTAATCGGCCAAGCGAACCTGTTGCAATCGTGGCGACTGAAACTGCGAATAGATGATGTGCATTCCGATGGCAGGGAACAGCCTGTGCAGTTCGCGGTTGCCGCCGATTGCCAACAGTGTGCGGTAAAATTGGCGACGTGCCCTACTGAATTCTCCGGGCACTGCGGCGGCGTCGACGTCCTCAAGCGACTGGATCGCATCGGCCAACATCGCACCGTGGCGCACCGCGTCGAATCCCTGGGCTGCGGCGCGTGCCGCGAGCCCCGTCATCAGGGCGGCAACGTCGAGGATTTCATGCGTCTCCGCGCGATCGAGGATGCGTATTGAGGGGGATTTGTTGCGGCTGAGATCCACGACGCCCCGTACTGCCAACCGCTGGATGGCTTCACGCACGGCATTGCGCCCAACGGCGAAACGCTGGGCCAAGTCCGTTTCGACAAGGCGCTGCCCCGGCACCATACGCCGCGCTTCCAGATCCTGCATGATACCGAGGTAGACGCGTTGTGATGCGCCGCGGGGTTCGGTCGCGCCGTCGGACAGCGAATATCCATCGTCGGCCGTTGCCGGCATCGTCATCGCTATCGTCCGCGCCGTCGTCCCCGCTGTCGTTCCCGCTGTCGTCATTGACCCACCTTCATGTTCATTCTTGATTGTTCCACAATCCTGTTCCATAGTCGAGAGAGAATAGAGCCTCGCGACCTCGCCATCGTAGCCGATACAAGGAATGACAATGTCCCGACCACAGAACGATCCGGTCCGTGCAGCGGAGATAGCAGCGCGCGTTGAGGCGTTTGTTAGAGACATCGTCGCGCCCTATGAACGCGATCCACGCTGTGGCAGCCATGGCCCGTCCGAAGATCTCGTCGCCGAATTGCGCGAGAAGGCAAAGGCCGCCGGGGTACTGACTCCGCATATACTGCCTGATGGCTCGCATCTGAGCCAGCGCGATACCGCGACCGTGCTCAAGGTGTCGGGCTTGTCACCACTGGGTCCCGTCGCGGTCAACACCATGGCGCCCGATGAAGGCAATATGTACCTGATCGGCAAGGTGGGGTCGGCCGAACTGAAGGCCCGGTTTCTGGCGCCGATGGTTTCGGGCGACGCGCGATCCGCATTCTTCATGACCGAACCTGCTACTGATGGCGGCGCGGGCTCGGACCCCTCGATGATGAAGACCACGGCGGTTCTCGATGGCAATCATTGGGTGATCAATGGCCGCAAGGCTTTCATCACCGGCGCGCAGGGGGCGAAGGTCGGGATCATCATGGCGAAGTCCGATGACGGCGCCTGCATGTTCCTTGTCGATCTGCCCGATCCAGCGATCCGCATCGAACGCGTGCTTGATACGATCGACAGCTCCATGCCTGGCGGCCATGCGATCGTCATGATCGACAACCTTCGCGTGCAGGCGGATCAGATGCTCGGCGCGAGCGGCGAGGGGTTCAAATACGCCCAGATCCGCCTTTCGCCAGCGCGCCTGTCGCATTGCATGCGCTGGTATGGGAGCGCTGCACGTGCGCACGAGATCGCCTCCGACTATGCCTGCCGCCGGGAAGCCTTCGGCAAGAAGCTCATCGATCACGAGGGCGTCGGATTCATGCTCGCCGAAAACATGATCGATCTGAAGCAGTCCGAGTTGATGATCGACTGGTGCGCGGATGTGCTGGATTCGGGCGAGATCGGCACGGTCGAGAGCTCGATGGCCAAGGTCGCAGTATCAGAGGCGCTGATGCGGGTTGCCGATCGCTGCGTGCAGGTTATGGGCGGCACCGGTGTCTCGGGGGACACGATCGTGGAGCAGGTCTTCCGCGAGATCCGCGCATTCCGCATCTATGATGGCCCTACCGAGGTTCACAAATGGTCGCTCGCCAAAAAGATCAAGCGGGATCATCGCCTGGCGGGCGCGGCGTGAGTTCAGCTATCGAAGATAATGTTGGCACGACTGCGGTTCGTGACGGCATGCGCTTCGACGAAGCCTCGTTGGCGGAATGGATGACCGCCAATATCGCGGGCTATTGCGGTCCGTTGCGGGTCGAACAGTTCAAGGGCGGGCAATCCAATCCAACCTACAAGCTGACGACGCCGGATCGGGCCTATGTGCTGAGACGCAAGCCGCCGGGGCAGCTCCTCAAGGGGGCGCACGCGGTAGAGCGCGAGGCAAAGGTGCTGACCGGGCTCGCGAGCGCGGGGTTTCCGGTCGCGCACGTCTATGGCCTGTGCACGGACAACGATGTCATCGGAACCTGGTTCTACGTAATGGATATGGTCGAGGGTCGCATATTCTGGGACGCGACACTGCCCACCGTGGGACGAGAGGAGCGTCCCGCCTATTTCGACGCGATGAATGCCACAATCGCGCAGCTTCATGGCATCGATTATGAAGCCGTCGGCCTTGGCGATTACGGACGGCCCGGCAATTATTTCGAGCGTCAGATCGCGCGCTGGTCGCAGCAATATCTCGACGATAACGATGCGGGCCGTGATCCGAATATGGATAGCGTGATCGAGTGGCTGCGCGGCAATATTCCGTCAAGTGACGAAACCTCGATCGTTCATGGCGATTTTCGCATCGATAACATGATCTTCCACCCGACCGAGCCGCGCGTGCTGGCGGTGCTGGACTGGGAGTTGTCGACGCTGGGCCATCCGCTCGCCGACTTTGCGTATCACGCCATGATGTACCACATGCCGCCGCATATCGTGGCGGGTCTGGCGGGCGCGGACCTGGCGATGCTCAATATCCCCTCTGAGGCGGACTATGTTGCGGCCTATTGCGAGCGGACGGGGCGCGCCAGCCTCCCCAATTACGGCTTTTATCTGGCGTTCAATTTCTTCCGTCTCGCCGCAATTTTTCACGGGATCAAAGGGCGTGTTTTACGCGGAACGGCATCCTCGGCACAGGCGGCGGAGCGTGCAGAGGCGTTTCCGGATCTGGCGCGAATTGCCTGGAGTCTGACGGCAGCCAATTGACGCTGCTTTGGTTGCAGCCGGCCGCTCGACGGCAGCGGGATGGTCGTGTTTCAGGCCGCTTTGGCGTTCGAGATCTTTACCAGGCACCAAGCCGATACCTCAAGGATGCGGAAAAGCTTTCTGGCGGCATAGGGTCAGTGTTGTGGATGTAGGTCGCGGGTCTGGTTTCCCGTCCGGTTCAATGATGGTATCCTACGCGGCTCGAATGCTGGTCGCGCAAATGGGGGAAATCAGCCGGACATGACAGCTACGGAACCCAGTTCACGGGCGACCTCGCCCCGCTTTGATCCCGCCGCGATCCGTCAGCTGGCCGACGCCGCCAGTTCCACATGCTTTGCGCGGGGGGAGAGCTATTATCAGTCGGGGCAGGTCGAATTGACATCGGTGACCGCCGAGCGCGTGGTTGCGCAGGCTTTTGGCAATGCCGACTACGGCGTTCGGATTACCGGGCAGGGCGATCACATCGCGGGAATGTGTACTTGTCCCGCCTATGACGACATGCGGTTCTGCAAGCACATGGTCGCGGTCATGCTGGCGGTCAACGGGGCATCAGCGGTAGAACAAGAGCCCGACAAGGTCGGTGCAGCAATCGGGGCGCACCTGGAATCGTTAAGCCACGCCGAACTGCTGGCATACATTATCGACATCGCCGAAACCGAACCTGTGCTGTTCCGGCGTCTGGCGGAAGGCGCCGGGGCGGATCTTGCCGTGGACTCTGGCTGACCAGCTTATCCGCGCACTCGGCGGTACGGCACAAAATCGCTCAGGCCGACAAAACCTCTTTGCCAAAAACCCTGCCGGTCGTGCATCCGCACAATGTCGAGGCTGCACAGTTCGCTGCCCGACGTCTTCGTGACCATCACATCATCTGAGTCCAGCGATTCTGGATACCTCGGGCGGTTGACGTAGATAACGTTGCCAGAGCCAAACACGATCGCGGTCTTGTCGATGATTTGCATGTCGTGCGAGGTCATGAGACTGATGCAGTGCACCGGCTTTCCGGGCACCCGGCCAGCGAGCAACTTATCCAGTTGCGCGGCGGGGGTCAGCCTTTCGCGTGCTTGTACTAGGGGAGCCGCGAACAGAACGCCGGTCGCGGCGAGGGCGAGGGCAATCTTGCGCATCGTCGTTCTCCATTTGTAATCCGCAGCAGAATAACACGTTTATCCTGAACCCGGGCTGAAATACCCGGACCGAATTCAGGCCGTTCCGCCCACCGTCAGACCATCGATCAGCAGGCTGGGCTGGCCGACACCTGCCGGTACGCTCTGCCCACCCTTGCCGCAGACGCCGACGCCTTCGTCGAGCGCAAAGTCGTTGCCGATCCCGGTGACGCGGGTGAGCACCGACGGGCCGTCGCCGATCAGCGTCGCGCCCTTGATTGGTGCGCCGATCTTGCCGTTTTCAACCAGATAGGCCTCGGTGCAGGAAAACACGAATTTGCCCGAAACGATGTCGACCTGCCCGCCGCCAAAGCTTTTGGCATATATGCCATTCTTGATCCGGCTGAGCATTTCGGCGGGATCGTCATTGCCGCCGCGCATGAAGGTGTTGGTCATGCGCGGCATCGGCGCATGGGCATAGCTCTCGCGCCGACCGTTGCCGGTGGGAGCCACGCCCATCAGACGCGCGTTGAGCCGGTCCTGCATATAGCCTTTCAGGATGCCGTCCTCGATCAGCACGTTTTCCTGAGTCGGCGTGCCCTCGTCGTCAATCGACAGCGACCCGCGCCGCGCCATCAAGCTGCCGTCATCGACCACCGTCACGCCGGGAGCGCCGACCCGCTGGCCAATGCGGCCGGAAAAGGCGCTGGTGCCCTTGCGGTTGAAATCGCCTTCCAGACCGTGCCCGACGGCCTCGTGCAGCAGGACGCCGGGCCAGCCGGGGCCGACCATGACCGTCATCTCGCCCGCCGGAGCGTCAATGCTGTCCAGATTGGTCAGCGCCTGCGCCAGCGCGGTATCAATCGCGCGGTTCCACTGGGCGGGATCGAACAGATCGTCATAGAGCCGCCGTCCGCCCATGCCGAAATTGCCAGTCTCGCGCCGGCCGTCCTTCTCGGCGACGATGTTGACGTTGAGCCGCACCAGGGGGCGCACATCGGTGGCGACAAAGCCGTCCGCCCGGACGATCTCCACCACGGACCAACTGGATAGCAGGCTGGCGCTGACCTGCACCACGCGGGGATCGCGCGCGCGGGCGGCGGCGTCGATGGTTTCCAGCAGCTTGACCTTCTCGGCAAAGCCAATCGCGTCCAGCGGCGAGGCATCGGTGTAAAGGTGGCGGTTGTTCTTGCGCGGCGCAGCGGAGGGAGTGGTTTTCGACGGATCAAGGAGTTGCAGCGTTTCCCCGGCGCGGCGGATGGCGGCGGCGGAAATGTCGTTGGCATGGGCAAAACCGGTCATCTCACCGGAAACCCCGCGCAG
>JBDUBN010000594.1:0-1716 GCA_040004085.1 Novosphingobium sp. | reverse complement strand
GACAAGACCGGCCATTGGCAGCTGACCTTGCCCGCGCATCAGGCAGGAGGGCCCTATGCAATTGAGGTCCAAAGTGGCCAGGAATCGACCCGGCTCGAAGACATGATGGTCGGCGACGTCTGGCTGTGCTCGGGTCAATCCAACATGGAATTCACGCTGCGCCACGCGACCAATGCCGATGCCGAAGTGGGCGGAGCGACCAATCCGGCGCTGCGTCTGTTCAATGTGCCGCGCCAGACTTCCCCTGTCCCGAGCAAGACTTTCTCTGCGCCGGTAAGCTGGCAGCGCTCATCTCCGGATAGCGCAGCCGATTTTTCCGCCGCGTGTTTCTTGATGGGGCGCGAACTGCAAGCTCACCAGAACATCCCGGTCGGCCTGATCGCATCGAGCTGGGGCGGTTCGCCGATCGAGGCGTGGATCAGCAAGGAAGCCTACGCCACAATCGCGCAAGATGGCCCGGGTAACGAACTGCTCGATCTGTATGCGGTCGATCCGATCAAGGCACGGGCGCTGTGGGGCCAGCAGGTTGTGGGCTGGTTGGGCAAGGCCGCGAACGCACCGCTGAATGCCGCCTGGCGGTCGGTCCCCGGGGCAATGGCCTGGGAAAAGTGGGGAGATCCCGATCTCGAATTTTTCGATGGGGTCGGCTATTACCGCGCCCATGTAACCCTGACGCCGAAGCAGGTCGGCAAAGCCACCCTGTCGGTCGGAATGGTCGACGATATCGACGTGACCAGCATCAACGGCAAGATGGTCGGGGCCAACGAGTCTTGGGACAAGCCTCGGGTCTATCAAGTTCCAGTCGGCATGCTCAAGGCCGGGGACAACGTGATCGACTTGGTGGCGATCGATACCGGCGGCGGCGGCGGAATGTGGGGTGAAGTCCCACGTACATTGAAATTGGCCGACGGTTCGACGATTGCATTGAGCGACTGGACCTTCGCGAAGGGCCGCGCACTTTCGGAAAAGGCGCCCTCGTCCGGGCTGACGTCACTTAGCGGCACTAGCCGCTCCTCGCTCTTCAACGGCATGATTGCGCCGCTGCACGGGTACCCGGTGAAGGGTTTCGCCTGGTATCAGGGTGAAGCCAACGTTGCCGACGCCCGCGGATATGCCAAGCTGATGCCGCTGCTTATCGCAGATTGGCGCGGACGCTTTGGTGGGCCGACCTTTACCATGGTCCAACTCGCCAACTTCGGCCCGCTGCTGACGCGGCCTCAGGATGACAGCTGGGCCCAGTTGCGCGACGTGCAGCGCCGGGTTGCCGATGCCGAACCCCAAGTCGGCATGGCGAGCGCAGTAGACGTGGGCGAGATCGCGGATATTCACCCGACCAACAAGCAGACCGTTGGCCACCGTCTGGCCTTGGCGGCGCGGCAACTGGCGCTCGGCGAACCAGTCGAATCTCGCGGTCCATCACCAACCTCGGTTAAGCGGAGCGAGGTGGGCATCACAGTCCGGTTTGCCCATGGTCCGTTGAAACTGGTCGGCGGCGGCGATGCGCTCGGCTTCGAACTGTGCGATGCTGCGGGTGCCTGCCGGTTTGTACCCGGTCACCTTTCAAGCGACACGATTACCCTTCCCGCCGATCCCACGGCCAGCGAGGTCCGTTACCTTTGGCAGGCCAGCCCCCTGGTCAACGTCTACAACGACAGCGGACTGCCCGCGACCGGATTTGCAATGCCAATCAAATGATCTAGCTCGAATTGGGAAGGA
>JBDUBN010000593.1:0-1716 GCA_040004085.1 Novosphingobium sp. | reverse complement strand
TCGCCTGCAGGACAAGGGCGGCGAAACCGACGTATTGCCGCGGATGTTTTGATCCGCCTTTTTCAGCGTGAGTACCTGACGTATGACCGATACCGCCCTGCATCTGCTGCGGCCTGAATACCTCGACGAAGACGGGCTAAAGGTGACGAACCCGGCCGACGGGACGCTTGTAGCCAGCATTCGCCGCTACGATGTCGCTGGCCTGACCGCAATCGTCGAAGCAGCCGAAGCAGCGCGCCACGCTTGGGCGGCGCGCACCGCCAAAGATCGCAGCGATGTCCTGCGTGCCTGGTTCAACTTGTTGATCGATAACGCCGAGGCGCTGGCCCGGCTGATGACGCTGGAAAGCGGCAAGCCGCTCGACGAGGCGCGGGGCGAGGTCAAGTACGGCGCTGCCTTTATTGAATGGTTCTCGGAAGAGGCGCGCCGTGTCAATGGCGAGGTTATTCCGTCGCATGCTGCAGGCAAGCGCATCATCACCCTGCGTCAGCCGGTCGGGACCTGCGCGGCGATCACGCCGTGGAACTTCCCATTAGCGATGATAACTCGCAAGGTCGGCCCGGCGCTGGCGGCCGGGTGCTCGATCATCGTGAAGCCCGCGGAATTGACGCCGCTTTCGGCACTGGCACTTGAAAACCTGGCGCATCAGGCCGGGGTGCCCCACGATCTGTTCCGGGTTGCCCCGGCCATGCGTTCGTCAGACGCGGGCGATCTGTTCTGCACACATCCCGCAGTGCGCAAAATCAGTTTCACCGGCTCCACCCAGGTGGGCAAGGTGATCATGGCAAAAGCGGCAGGGCAGGTGAAGCGGCTGAGCCTTGAACTGGGCGGGAACGCGCCGTTCATTGTTTTCGACGATGCCGATCTCGACAAGGCAGTTGATGGGGCCATGGCCTCACGCTTTCGCAATGCCGGGCAAACTTGCGTTTGCGCAAACCGCTTCCTTGTGCAGGACGGCATTTATGATGCCTTTGTCGGGAAGCTGGCGGCCCGGGTCGCGGCGATCAAAGTTGGCGATGGTCTGGCCAATCCTTCGGGCATGGGCCCTCTGATAAGCGACAAGGACGCCGCGCGCGTGGCGGGGCTGATCGAGCAGGCTGAAGCGCAAGGTGCCGTCCGGGTTGGGGAATTGCCCGCAACGCCTGCCAGCGGCGCCTTCCACGCGCCTGTTGTTCTGTCCGGCGTCACCACGGCGATGGCCATTGCGCACGAGGAAATCTTTGGGCCGGTCGCCCCGGTGATCCGCTTTTCCGATGAGGCCGAAGCGCTGCACATTGCCAACGATACACCTTATGGCCTTGCCGCTTATCTCTATACCGCCGACGCGCAGCGCCAGTGGCGGGTGATGGAGGCGCTTGAATATGGCATGGTCGGTGTGAACGACGCCCTTATCTCGACCGAAGTAGCGCCGTTCGGCGGAGTCAAGGAATCTGGCTTTGGCCGTGAAGGATCAAGCCATGGCCTGGCGGATTACATGAACGTCAAATACTGCCTGCTCGGCGGCTTGTGACCATTACCGATTGAAAGCCTGCATCATGGACAACGAGCGTTTCGAAAAGGGGCTGGCAATCCGCAAGGAAGTGCTCGGTGCCGAATATGTCACTCGCTCGCTCGACCAGTCTGACGATTTCACGCGCCCAATCCAGGAGCTCTCCACAGCTTGGTGCTGGGGCGAGATCTGGTCGCGTCCGGGACTTTCGCGGCGCGACCGCAGCC
>JBDUBN010000592.1:0-1720 GCA_040004085.1 Novosphingobium sp. | reverse complement strand
AAGTTCCACCGTCGCGGATTTCTGGCCAGCGCCGGTGCGCTTGCCCTTTGCCGGACGGTGCGGACCGAAGCCACGCCTATTGCGCTTGCAACGGGCGGAAGGGAGACCGTTACGGTTCCCGCCGACTTTCTCGGTTTAAGCTATGAGACGCCGCAGCTTTACAACCCCGCCTATTTCGCGCCGTCCAACCGGGCACTCGTGGCGGAGTTCCGCGCCATTTCCTCGCGCGGTGTGCTCCGCTTCGGGGGCTCGCTTTCGGCATTTACTCGATGGAGGCGGCCCGGCGGTGACTTTTCCTCGGACAAGGAAAATCGCGCCGTTGCTGCCCAGCACAATTGGGAATGGAAGCTGCTCGATCCAGGATCCGTTGGTGCCCAGGACGGCGCGATCACTCCTCGCGCACTTCACGCCCTTCGCGGCTTCCTCGATGCCACCGGCTGGCGATGCATCTACGGCCTGAACTTTGGCAGCGGAACTATCGCGAGGGCAGTTGATGAAGCAGACAATGTACTGCGATTCCTCGGCAACAGATTGCTCTGCTTCCAGCTGGGCAATGAACCGGATTTCTGGGCCGGGAACCCGCTCCTGCGCTCGAATCCCTATCCGTTCGAACAATACAAGCACGAATACGAGTCTTTCGTGAAGGCAATCCGCGCGCGCCATCCTCGCGCCCCTTTTGCTGGTCCCGATGTCGCCCAGAACCTGGACTGGGTAGCGCACTATGCCGAGAGCGAGCGTGGAGATGCGCTGTTTGCCAGCGGGCACCACTATGCAATGGGCCCCGCGAGCGATCCGGCAATGACAGCCGAGCGCCTGCTCGCTCCGGTCGATCCCAGGCTTGAACAGCAGATCGCGGCAGTGACGGCTATGACCGAGCGGACGGGAATGCGCTTTCGGCTGACCGAGGCCAATTCCTGCTTCGGCGGCGGCAAACCCGGTGTCAGCGATGCCTATGCTTCAGCGCTGTGGGGCGTCGATTTCCTGCTCACCACGGCTTGTGCAGGTTACCTCGGAGTCGACCTGCACGGCGGAGGAGCGGGATATTACACGCCGATCGAGGCCGGAACGGAGGGGCCGGTCCGACGGCCGCTCTTCCATGCGATGCGTTTTGCCGCGCATTTCGTCGGTGCGCCGCTGCGCAGAGGCCGGTTCGCGACGGACGCCAATGCCAGCCTTTTCGTCAGCAAACGACGGAGCGAGACGCTGATCGGCTTGGTGAACAAGTCAGCGGTGCCGATCACCTTTGACACTGAGGCTACAATTGGCCCCAACAGGCGGTCGCGCAAAGCTCTGATCCTTCACGCACCTTCACTGGCCGACCGTACCGGCACCTCCCTTGAGCCATGGCCGATCTCGCACACGCGAAACCTGACCGTGCCGGCTTTCAGCGCAATGCTGGTCCGCGCGCGGTAGGTTTAGCGTTTTTCCGTTTTGTAATACCTGAACCACCGTCATCCCGGCGGAGGCCGGGACCCAGCCCTTCTCAATGCCAGCCCGCGCAGCGTCGCTATTTCTTTGTTCGGACTGGGTCCCGGCCTTCCGGCCAAAGGGGCCGGAAGTTTATCCAGAGCGAAGTCGATGGGCCGGGATGACGATTCAGATTAAGGGGAGGGGCAGGTGATTCAATATCAAACGGAAAGACTCTAACGGTGGCTCATCGCCCCATTACCCGGATCAACTTCGGTGCAGCCGAGGCCAGCGCCTTGTCGCCGCCGGAAAC
>JBDUBN010000007.1:0-19239 GCA_040004085.1 Novosphingobium sp. | reverse complement strand
GCCGAGGCCAGCAACCCGCCAATTTCCATCGCCAGCAGTCCGGCGTCAAAGTTTGCGGTCGGCGCGGCGGCTGAAAGGCGGGCGAGCGCGGAGTGCGCCTCGACAATGCGGGCCTGTTTTGGCGGGGTTGCGCCTGCCAGTCCGGCCGCCAGAACCGCGCGGGCGAGGTCCAGCGTGGCCAGTTGCCGTTCGCGGTCCGGTTTGGCGCCGATCTCTCCCGCAAGCGCCCCACGCAGGACGAAATGCTCGTCTCCTTCGGCGACCAGTCGCAGCATTAGCCCGTGCAATGCACCCAGTTCCTGCTCGACAAAGCCGAGCGCCGCGCCGGGCGAGCCTTCGGCCGCGGCGATCGCCGCGGCTCGGGTCAGGGCATCGGCTTGCGGAGCGTCGCGGATCAACAGACTGTCAATCTCGGCGTCGGTCACGTTGGGAAAACGCAGCATCCGGCAACGGGAGCGGATTGTTGCCAACAGGCGGCCTGGACGGTGCGCTACCAGCAGGAAAAACGTGCCGGACGGCGGCTCTTCCAGGCTTTTTAGCAGTGCGTTGACCGCGCCTTTTTCCATATCGTCCGCCGGATCGATCACGATTACCCGGCGGGCACCCAGCGTCGGGCGGGTGAACAGGCGCTGTTGCATCCGGCGGATCTGATCGATGGTGATGTTGCGCTTGGTTTGAAATGGCTTGCCATCGGCGCGCTTTTTTTCCTCGTCCTCGTTTGAGGGCAAGTGATCGAGCACGATGATATCGGGGTGCAATTCCGGCTGCGTCACGCCGGGTTCGGCGACCAGTTCGCGCGCGGCGGCCATGGCGAACGCAGCTTTGCCCAGCCCGCGCTTGCCCGCCAGAATCCAGCCGTGGTGCATCCGTTCCGACGCCATGGCGGTGCGCCATTCGTGCCACGCGGCTTCGTGGCCTGCCAAGTTCACGCCAGACGCTCCAGCGCGGCGAGCGCGGCCAAATGCGTCGCCTCAAGCGGGCCATTGCCGTCGATCACGGCGAAACGCGCCGGTTCTTGCTCCGCGAACCGCGCAAACGCGGCGGCGACGGCGGCATGGAAGCTGGCCGGGCGGCCGCCGATGCGATCCGATGCCCCGGCATCGCGTGAGGACAAACGTTCGGCGGCGGTTTCGGGTGTAACCGAGATCAGCAAGGTCAGGTCGGGGAGCAGGCCAAGACTGCCGATCTGGTGCAGCGTCAGCAATTCCTGATCCGCCAATCCGCTGCCGCCTCCTTGATAGGCCCGACTCGAGTCAAAATAGCGGTCGCAGATGACCCATGCCCCGCGTTCCAGCGCCGGACGGATCAGGCGTTCGACATGGTCAGAGCGGGCGGCGGCGAACAGCAGCGCCTCGGCCCGGGGCAACCAGCCGTCGCCTTCGGTGCCCAAAAGCAGCGCCCGGATGGCCTCGGCTCCGGGGGTTCCGCCGGGCTCGCGCGTGGTGACAACCTCATGCCCGCGCGCACGCAAGGCCGTGGCGAGCAGCATGGCCTGGGTGGATTTGCCCGCCCCTTCCCCGCCTTCGAGTGCGATGAACCGGCCTCTGGTCAATTTTGCTGCACTCATGAAAACAGCCCGATCAGTCCGTTGCGTAGCCGAGCGAACCAATCCGCGCGGCCAACGCTTTCCCCGGCCAGCAGCGGTACCCGGTTCGGTGCCGACTTGCCGACGCGGATTTCCAGCGCAGCGATGATGCTACCTTTTTCCACGGGAGCTTCAAGTGGTCCGTCATAAACCACGCGCAAACTTATGGGAACATTGGCATTTTCTGCCACGCTTCTGGCAATTGTCGCGGCAAAACCGGCAGGTGTAACCAGACTGACCGAGCGTTGTTGCCCGCCCTGCACTTGTGCGGTGGCAACGCGCGCGCCGGCGGGAAACAGCGGCTTACTGGCGAAGGCGGCGAAGCCCCATTCCATCAGATCGCGCGCCGCAGTCGCCCGGTCGCGCGCCACGTCTACCCCGGCAACAACCATGACCAGCCGCCGCCCGCCGCGCTCTGCCGAGCCGAGGTAGCCGTAGCCCGCCTGATTGGTGAAGCCGGTCTTGATCCCGTCCGCGCCCGGCAAACGACCGAGGATCGGGTCGTGGTTGCGTTGGGTGATGCCGTTCCAAGTCATCAACTCGTGGCCGATATAGCGATGGTACTTGTCTGGGTGACCGGCGATCATGGCGCTGGCGAGGATCGCCAGATCGTGCGCCGAGACATAAGTCTGGCCTTCGTCCATCCAGCCGTTGGGCGTGCTGAAATGGCTGTCGTTCATGCCAAGTCGGCGAGCCTGCGCGTTCATCATCGCGGTCCAGTTGGCAACGCTGCCACCCGCCCCTTCGGCCAGCACGACGCAGGCATCGTTGGCGGAAACGTTGGCGATGCCCAGCAGCAGGTCGTCGACCGTAGGGTTCATCGTGCGGTCGAGGAACATGGTCGAGCCGACGCGATGCCACTTCTTGAACGCGTCCTCGCTCATCGTCATGCGCTGGGTGGGTTGGAGATGGTGGTGCTGCAGCAGTTCGAACGCCAGATACAGCGTCATGACCTTGGTGATTGAGGCCGGGACGAAACGGCGGTTTGCATCCTTGGCATAGAGCAACTGACCGGAACTGAGGTCCATCAGCAGCGCGATCGGCACTTTGGCTAGCGAGGGCGGCACTTGCGCCGGATTGGTGAACTGTTCGTGCTGAACAAAGGCGCGGCGTACCGGTTCATGGACCACGGCGGCGGCGGGTACTGTCGCAGTCGGCTCAGGCGGAACCGCGCCGGAACCGGAGGCCGCGAGCGGCAAAGTGGCGGAAATCAGAGCGGCAAGTGCAAAGCGAGTCAAAAAACCGATCCCCGGCGCAGGCAATGGACCGGCGCGCCGGGATGCCGACGCTTGGTCAGTCGGCGCGCTGGATTCGTGCGTCGCTATACCCCGCGGACTTCGCCTTGGCGAGGGCGGCTTCGGCTTGTCCCCGGGTCGCGAACGGCCCGATGCGGACGCGGTGGAACTTGCCCGACTGGCTGACTTTGCCGCCGACTTTTGCGGCAGCCGATTTGCCGCGGTCCTCGGTGGAGAACGCGCCGACTTGCACCATAAGCGAACCGGACTGGGGTTTAGCTGGCAGAGGTATCGCGCGTGCCGGAGCAGGCTTGGCCGCAACCTTCGCAGGTGGCGGTGTTGCCGGGGTATTCACAGCAACCGGGATCGACTTGGGTGCAGCCTTTGGCGCGGGAGCCTGAACAGGAGGGGCAGGAGCCGCAACAAAATCCGGCTCCAGCTTGCGCCGCAATACCGCGACCAGCGACTTCGGCGTGTCCATCCGGGGCGGCACCATCTCGCCATCGCGGAGCAGCGCACGTTCCTGTTCGGGCGGATTGACCCGGCGAATACGGATCGGCGTGCGCCCGCCACTTCCGCCCAATTGTGCAGCGGCTTCGGGAGACAATTCGATCAGCCGTGCGCCGGTCATCGGCCCGCGTCGTTCAACGCGGACGAGGATGGTCTTGCCGGTTACCAGCGAGGTTACTTCGGCATAACTGGGCAGAGGCAGGGTGCGATGCGCGATCGTAATCCCCTCGCCATCGCCTACCCCGGCATAGCCAACCGTGTCGTAATTCATCACATCGACCGGCTTGTAGCTCACCCCGTCAACGGTGAAGGCATCGCCCAGCACCATCGGATAGTCTGCCGCAGGCCCGGTGCGTGATAGCTCCGGATCGGCACTCAACTCCGGCCCGTGCTGCCCGACAACACCGCAACTGGCCAGCAACCCGGCGGTTCCCAGTATAAAAATCTGCTTAACGGGCAATCTCATCTGCAAGCAATCCCACGGTCATGGCGTAGAAGTTCGAGCAGTTGTAGTGGAGGATAACCCGATAATTCCCGGTTAACAGATAGGCAGGCTCGCCCGCACCGTCGGGTTCGAACAAGGTTGCCAGCACGTTATCGGCAATTGGACGCATCGGCTGAACGCCCATTCGCCGCCACTCTGCCACCGTAAGCCAGCGATCATGGCGGGCATGAACCCGCGAACACTCGGGCGAATTGAGCTTTTCGGCGACCAGACTGCGATCAAGCCCAAGCGGGACATTGGCGAGAACGCCCCACGGCTGCCCAGGCCGCCAACCGGCGTCATGGAAATAGTTGGCGATGGAGGCCAGGGTATCCGGCTGGCTCGACCAGATATTCCGCTTGCCGTCACCGTCACCGTCGACGGCAAGACGCAAGTACATGCTGGGGAGGAACTGCGGATTGCCGAAAGCCCCGGCCCAGCTGCCCTTCAGCCGCTCGCGTGGCACGCCCTGATCGGCCATTTTCAGCAGCGCGACGAATTCCTGCGCGAACAGTTCCCGCCGCCGGCCCTCAAATGCCAAAGTCGCCAGCGAGCGCGCCAGATCGAAGTCGCCTTTGTAATTGCCATAGTCGGTTTCATGCCCGAAAATCGCCACGACAATCGGGATCGGCACGCCAAAGCGCCGCTCAATCTCGGGCGCAAAACCCGCGACACTGGCATAAGTCCGCCGTCCGCCCGCGATCCGTGCTGCATCGACATGGCTGCGGCGATAAGGAGCAAACGCAGGAACCGCACTATTGCGGCTGGTGCCGGGCTGTGACTGGTCAAGCGCAATCACGCGCGGATTGAGCGTGAGATCGGCGGTCATGCCCCGAATCGTCGCCTCACCAACCCCATCCGCCCGCGCCCGTGCGGCCAGCAATTGCACATAACCCCGAAACGCGGCTTCGTCCTGCTGACTGGGGCCAGGAAGTGGTTGGACGGCTGGCTGAGCGGCTTGTTCCGCCACCGGCTGAATACCGGCCACGCCCGAGGCAGGCGGCGGGACAGACGCGTTTGACGGTCCGAGCAAGGTGGCCGCCGACGCGACTCCAAGAATACGCAAGTTGGCGAGAATCCGAAACATCGCCGTAACTTCGCACAGCCAGCCGCCGATTGAAATGCCGCTCCGCACCCTCATCCAACATTGATGAGCAACCTTGGGCCAAGAAGCCCAGCGCCACGCAATCAATGGGGGTGACAAAGCCCGGATCACGCGCTAGCGGCCTTCCAGCCCTCAAAAAAGCCGGACAGGTGGCCGAGTGGTTTAAGGCAACGGTCTTGAAAACCGTCGTGGGTGGAAGCTCACCGTGGGTTCGAATCCCACCCTGTCCGCCATTGGGCTATTTCCCACCATTCCCCGTTGGTAAAAAATGCCAATAGTACGGCTGATTTTTGGGGCGTTCGTGTTCCTACTCATTCCTTGCCGCTGCACACACATTCGTAGACCCACTGACCACGCCGGGCAGTTGGTTGTGGAAGGCCAAACCACATCAGCGACTCTCATGACCGGCATCTCTGCCCGGCATGGCCTTATGCGCTGACGCCGTGCATTTCGAGGACGGAGCCGCCGGACGGGAGTGACGGCATTCCGCCCGCCTGAATTTCGGCTGCACGCCGCCGGAATTCTGTCGCCATCGCCTGATGTATGACCCGTGCCGGGCCGTCTTCGGTCGCGTTGGCCAGTTGATCGTGCATTCTTGCCCGTTCCAGGCAGTCATCAAGGCTATCCGCGCTGGTCATGGAGGATCCTCCTTCTTACCACTGCCCGCCCTTTCGGCATCGTTGCTCAATCGGAAAAAAACCGCGCACGGAGGGCATCAAAGACGATCCTGTCCGGCCTTTTCGCAGCCACGCTCATTACGCCATTTTTCATCGGTTTGGAAATGGAATCAGGGCGGGAGTTACCCCGCAAGCGCCAACTATTCCCTGATGGGCTGAGGGGCGAAGCGGTGCTGCTTGAGTTCGGCGCGGCTATCAGCGTCAAGTTCGCTCAGGCACACCTCATAACCCCACAGATTTGCCAGATTTTGCATAACCATGCCCGTATCTGCCGCATCGAGCAGCGTGCCATTGGTGACCAGATGTTCCAGCATCAGCGTCCGATCCCCGGCTAGATCGACGTCGACGATCTGGATATCGGGTTCCTGCCGCCCGATATCATATTCGCGAGCCAGCGCCTGTCGGATACGGCGATAACCGCGCTCGTCGTGGATGGCATCGACCTTCAATTCCGCCTCTTCCTCGCTATCGAGTATTTTGAACAGCCGCCAATGCCGGATCAGATGTGGGCTGAGGAACTGACCGACGAAGCTTTCGTCGCGATAATTGGCCCAGATGTCCTTCAACACCGGCATAGCGTCGCCCGATCCGGCGATGTCGCCGAACCACTGGCGATCCTCCTCGGTTGGCGCGTCACAGATGCGGGCGATGTCCTGCATGATGCCAAGGCCGAGCGCATAGGGGTTGAAGCCGCTGTAATGTCCGGAATCGAACTCCGGCTGGTTGATGACATTGGTGTGCGACTGGAGGAATTCGAGGAACGAGCCCTCGGTGATCAGCCCGCGCTGGTGGAGCGTTGTCATGATCCGGTAGTGGCAATAGCAGGCTGCGCCTTCGTTCATCACCTTGGTCTGGCGTTGCGGATAAAAGTACTGCGCGATCAGCCGGACGATACGCAACACCTCCCGCTGCCAATCATCGAGCCGGGGGCCTGACTTTTCGAGGAAGTAGAGAATGTTCTCCTGCGGCAGGTTGAGCGCCTTGCGCCGCTCATCGGCGGTAGCGAGCGGCACATTGCCGGGCCTCGGCATAGTGCGCCACAGGTCGTCGTAAATCTGGTCGCGATAGGCGTGGCGTTCGGCTTCGCGGGCCGCCTCCGCCTTCAGGTCGCGCACCCGCACGCGGGGGTGGCGGTGGACCCCTTGGTGCATCATCGCATGCGCCGCATCGAGCAGCCGCTCGACCGCAAGCTGGCCATAACGCTCCTCGCAACTGGCAATATAACCTTTTGCGAATTCGAGATAATCGAGGATGCCTTCGGCGTCTGTCCACTGTTTGAAAACGTAATTGTTCTTGAAAAAATGATTATGCCCGAAAGCCGCATGGGCAATAACCAGGGTCTGCATCGTCGCGCTATTTTCCTGCATGAGATAGCTGATGCAGGGATCGGAATTGATCACCAATTCATAGGCAAGCCCGCGCAAGCCCTTGCGATAGAGCAGATCGTTGGCGACGAACTGCTTACCGAACGACCAGTGTTTGTAATACAGCGGCATACCCACTGAAGAATAGGCATCGAGCATCTGTTCGGCGCTGATAATCTCGATCTGGTTGGGATAGATGTCGAGCCCCATCTCGCCCAGCGCAATCGGTTCGATGGTAT
The DNA here is from genome assembly GCA_040004085.1 of Novosphingobium sp. GTDB lineage: Bacteria > Pseudomonadota > Alphaproteobacteria > Sphingomonadales > Sphingomonadaceae > Novosphingobium. The sequence goes on along the minus strand of JBDUBN010000007.1, from coordinate 12,040 downwards.
CATGGATGCGCTGGACCAGATCGAAGTCCCAGTCACTCCCCTCAAACAGTGGAAATTTGGCAGAAGCCATCATGCGCCGACCTGCTCGGAAGCGCCGCGCCGCTGGAAAAGTTCGCGGAATACCGGATAGATTTCTCGGCGATGGTTGACCTTGCGCATGACGAAAAGGCCGTTCCTATCGGCGACAGAGCGGTATGCGGCCCACAAGTCGCTGTCGGGCTGAAGCAGCGTTGCCGCCGTGGGCGCTTCCTCGCGTCCCACTTCCAGATAGGCGACATATTGGGCGATCGGCAGGATATGATCCTGCATCAGGCTGGCGGTCAATGGATTGTCTCTGGTCAAATTGTCGCCATCGGACGCCTGCGCCACATAGATATTCCAATCATCGACGCGGTAGCGCTCCGCCACGACTTCGAGCAATTTTTCGAGCGCACTGGACACCAGCGTGCCGCCAGAAACCTTGCTGTAGAAGAACGTCTGTTCGTCTACTTCCTCAGCCCGGTCGGTGTGGTGGATGAACACCACCTCGACATGCCGGTAGCAGCGCGTCAGGAACAGGTGCAGCAGCGCGAAAAAGCGCTTGGCCAGATCCTTCATATGCTCGTTCATTGAGCCCGAGACGTCCATCAGACAGAACATCACCGCCTGCGCCACTGGTTTGGGCACCGCTTCATAGCGGCGGAAACGCAGATCGACCGGATCAATGTAGGCGATTATCCCGCGACGGCGCAGCACTTGCGCGCGGGTCTCGCGCAGCAGCTTCAGCCGCGCGGCGTCATCGGCGGAAGGAGTCAGATGGGCCTCAATCTGCGCGATTTCGTCCTCTATCCCTTGCAGTTCCGCCCGGCTCGGACGATGCAGGGCGCGGCGGCGCGACATGGCTTTCTGCAGGGTCCGCGGCACCGACAAATTGGACGGCGATCCGGCAGTGGTGTAGCCAGCGCGCCGTATCCCCTCGACCGCGCTGCCGACCAGCTTGCGCTTGGCGAGATCGGGCAATTCGAGATCGTCGAGGAACAGGTCGAGGAATTCCTCCCGCGTCAGCACGAACTGGAAATCGTCCTCACCATCGCCGGTCCCGGCTTGCGATCCGCCGCCGCTCCCGGCAGGCGGGCGCTCGATGCCGTCGCCCTCAAGATAGTCCTTGTTACCCGGAAACACCCGTTCGCGGTTCCCCCCTTGGGCAGCACGATGCAAAGTCGGTTCGTGAATGCCGCCGCGCGGGATGGTGATATGGCCTTCTTTCTCCAGGTCCCGGATGCTGCGGTCTTTCAGGGTGTCGCGGACCGCCTGCTGAACCAACGCCTTCGCCCGCCGCATGAATCGTTGCCGGTTGACCAGACTTTTGCCACCGGGGTTTAGGCGTCGGTCGATGATGTGCATCGCTTGCCTTTCGCGCTCCTTGCGTCACCCTGCCTGCTTGACCCGGATGTACCATTCGACAAGTCGGCGGACCTGACGCTCGGTATAGCCCCGCGCTGTCATCCGTTCGACGAATTCACTATGCTTCCGAGCGCTCTCGCCATCCTTTTGTGAGCCGAAGCTGATCACCGGAAGCAAATCTTCGACCTGACTGAACATCCGCCGTTCGATAACTTCGCGGATCTTTTCATAGGATGTCCACGACGGATTTCGGCCTTCGTTGGCGGCGCGCATGCGTAGGGCGAACTTGACCACCTCGTTGCGGAAATCCTTGGGATTGGCGATCCCGGCAGGTTTTTCAGTCTTCGACAGTTCCTGATCTATCACGTTGCGATTGAGCAGTTGCCCGGTGTCGGGGTCCTTGAAATCCAGATCCTCGATCCACGCGTCAGCATAGGCAACGTAACGGTCGAACAGGTTCTGGCCGTAATCGTTGTAGCTTTCAAGATAGGCCTTCTGGACCTCGTTGCCGATGAATTCGGCATAGCGCGGTGCCAGTTCGCCCTTGATGAATTCAAGGTAGCGGGCCTCGGTTTCAGCGGGGAACTGGGCTTGCCGGACCATGCCTTCGAGCACATACATCAGGTGGACCGGGTCGGCGGCGACCTCGATGGTGTCATGATTGAAGGTTCCCGACAGCGCCTTGAACGCGAACCGGGTCGAGATACCGGCCATGCCTTCGTCAACCCCGGCTGCGTCGCGATATTCCTGCATGCTCTTGGCGCGAGGATCAATTTCACGCAGCATCTCGCCGTCATAGACGCGCATCTTGGAATAGAGGTTTGAATTTTCGTGCTCGCGCAGCCGGGTCAGCACCGAAAACCGCGCCAGCATGTCGAGCGTACCCGGCGCGCAGGCCGCCTTGGCAAGGTCGGACTCGCGCAGCAGCTTTTCATAGACCAGCCGTTCCTCGGTGGCGCGCAGGCAATAGGGCACCTTGATCACGTAGATTCGGTCGATGAAGGCTTCGTTGTTTTTGTTGTTTTTGAAATTCTGCCATTCGGACTCGTTCGAGTGAGCCATGACGATGCCGGAAAATGGGATCGCACCGATGTTCTCGGTGCCGATGTAATTGCCCTCCTGCGTTGCCGTCAGCAGCGGGTGCAGCATCTTGATCGGTGCCTTGAACATCTCGACGAATTCGAGCACGCCCTGATTGGCGCGGTTTAATCCGCCTGAATAGCTGTAGGCATCGGGATCGTTCTGCGACAGCATCTCAAGTTTGCGAATGTCGACTTTGCCGACTAGCGACGAGATATCCTGATTGTTCTCGTCGCCCGGCTCGGTCTTGGAAATGGCGATCTGGCGGACCCGCGATGGCATCAGCCGGACCACCTTGAACTTCGAAATATCACCGCCAAACTCGTCCAGCCGTTTGCGGCACCACGGGCTGATCAGACCGGTCAGGCGGCGGCGCGGAATGCCATAGCTGTCTTCTACCGCCGGGCCATTGGTCTCGGCATCGAACAGCGCCAGGGGGCTTTCGAAGATCGGGCTGATCTCATCCCCAGCTTTGAGCGCATAGATGGGATGCGTTTCCATCAGCGCTTTCAACCGCTCGGCCAGCGAGGACTTGCCGCCGCCTACCGGACCCAGCAGATAGAGAATCTGCTTGCGCTCCTCAAGGCCCTGAGCGGCATGGCGGAGAAAGCCGACGATCTGCTCGATGGTCTGTTCCAGGCCATAGAAGTTTGTAAAACTCGGATAGGTCCGGATCGTCCGGTTCATGAAAATGCGCCCGAGTCGCTGATCGCGTGCGGTGTCGATGAACTCAGGTTCGCCGATTGCGGCCAGCAGTCGTTCGGGCGCGGTCGCATGCATCAGGGGGTCGCTGCGACAACCCCGCAGATAGTCTTCCAGCGACATTTCGGCCTCGCGGCGTTCTTCGTACTTCCGCAGGAACCCCGAGAACAGGTCATTTTCCGCCATAGGTCAACTCCCACTTATGTGGCGTTTGGCAAAAGCAAATATATGCTCTTATTACACTCTAAACCAGAAGGGATTAACCAATCCTGTCAAACGATTACTGACAAGGTAACTCGCGAGTTAATCCATGGTTCCAATGGCAAGTAGCGCTTGCGCAAAATCGGCGATGAGATCGTCGGCATGCTCGATTCCGACCGAGATACGGACGAGATTTTCGGTAATGCCCAGCATCACTTTGCGCGCTTCCGCAATCGCGATGTGCGTCATCGATGCGGGGTGGCTCGCCAATGTTTCGGTGCCGCCCAAACTCACTGCGAGCTTGGCAATTTGCAAGGCATCGAGAAAGCGGTAGGCCTCCGCTTCGCCGCCCTTCAGGTAGAGCGAAAACGTCGATCCCGCGCCGCTACAGTGCCGCGCATAGATATTGCCTTGAGAGCTTTCCGGAGCCAGAAACCCCAGATAGCCGATCCGCTCGACCTCGGGCTGGTCGGCCAGAAACGCGCACACTTTCGCAGCGTTCTCACCCGCGCGGGCCATCCGCAGTTCCAGCGTTTCAAGACTGCGCAACAGCATCCATGCGGTGTGCGGATCGACGATGGTGCCGATGGTGTTGCGCATGGCGCGGATAGGATCGAGCAGTGTCTTGCTCCCGACAATGCCGCCCGCGACCAGATCGCTGTGACCGCCCACATATTTGGTCAGACTATAAACCGTGAGGTCTGCGCCGTGGTTTAACGGTTGCTGCCACAGCGGCCCAAGGAATGTATTGTCGATCAGAATTGGCGGACGTGCATCGGCAAACACCGCATCGCGCGCCGCTGCCACTGCCTCGATATCGATCAGCAGGTTGGTCGGGTTGGCAGGGCTTTCGAGAAAGACAAAGGCAACCCGGCCCATGGCATTGGCTGCTTCCATGACCGCCCGGATGGCATCGGCACTCGCGTCAGCCGGAAAGTCGATGAACTTGACGCCAAACCGGCTGAGCACCTTGGCGATGAAAATTTCCGTTGCCGCATATAGCGGCGCGGAATGGACAACAACGTCGCCCGCTCTGACCAACGACAGCATGGCTGTCACGATGGCGGCCATGCCTGACGAGAATGTCAGCGCTTCCTCCGCCCCCTCCCAAACGCTCAACCGGTCTTCGAGAATTTCCTGATCGGGGCCATTGAAGCGCGAATATATCAGCCCTTCCGGACTGCCGGGCCGCATGCCAGTCGCTTGTTCGAAAAAGCGTCTGCCAGCCGCCGCCGATTCAAACACGAATGTCGAAGTATGAAACACCGGCGGCTTGAGCGCGCCCTCCGACAGGATGGGATCAAAGCCATACCCCATCATCAGCGTCGACGGGTGAAGTTGATGATTGCCGATGCTCGTCACATTGGCCTTGGGGCTCCTGCTACGCGAACGTTTAGCCATGAAAAGTGCTTTCATGTTGGCGAGGGATTCCCTTTAATATAGCGAATTTAGTAGAGTTCGCCAAGATCGAGGGCATCGAGCAACGCAAAACGGGCGCCCTGAATCGCTGACCAGAGTGATGGGTCGTTAAGGCTATCAGGGTCGATATTCCGGGGCCAAGTGTGCCTGACGACCGCTTCGATCAGATCGAGTCGCGCGTCATCGACAAGGAAGCGCGGGTCAACCGTTACCGGGTCGGCGACGACGCGCAGGCGCAGGCAGGCCGGGCCTCCGCCGTTGGCCATCGACTGGCGCACCTCGACGGGAAGCAGTTGCCGGATTGGGCCATTTCTCGCGACCAAATCCTCCAACCATGACCATACCCCGGCGTGGTTCCGTGCCTCAGAGGGCAGGATCAGGGCCATGCCTCCTTCGGCCAACGTCACCAGTTGGGCGTTAAACAGGTAGGTCGCGACGGCGTCGGCAAGGCTGACGGCGCTCGCCGGCACTTCGATAAGCTCAATCTCCGGCAGCTTACGCCGCAGCGTCTCGTAAAGCCCGGCGGGATCGGCGAAGGCATGTTCATGCACGAAAAGCACCCGCTCGTTCGCCACCGCCACAACGTCGGCATGAAACGCCCCGGCGGCGATGGCTGCGGGTGATTGCTGCGCGAAGACCACGCGGTCGGCATCGAGGCCATGCAGCCGCGCGACAGCGGCGCTGGCCTCGCGGTGCTGGCGCGCCGGGAACGGTCCGCCGCTTGTGCCATAGACAAACACTTCGATGCCGCGCTCACCATGCGCGGCGCAGAGCCGCAAATGGTTGGCCGCGCCCTCGTCTCCGAACGGTGGCAACACCGGGCCGTGAATGGCGAAGTGCGCATTGTCGGCAAAAGCAATTTGCAGCTGCGCCAGTGTCCCCGGCCACTCGTGGCTGCGGTGCGGCATGGTGAGCAGGTTGGCGACGGTCAGATGACAGCGGGCGTCGGCACAATCGGGACCGGGCGACACCGTCGCGGCATTGGCGGCCCACATCGGTGAGGCGGACATGGCGTTGGCAAGCATGGCGGGCTCAGCCCGTTCGGCGCTCGAACCAAGCCGCGCGAGCCAGTCCGAATTTGGCCGGGCGTGTGGCAGGAAGACGCCTTGCATCAGCCCCAGATCGAGGTTCGCGCGCATCTTGGCGATACCCTCAAGCGCCGCTTCGCGCGGAGATGAGACGGCCCCGGCGTTGCGCATTGCCGCCAGATTGCCGAGGCTCAGCCCGGCAAAATTGTGACTGGGGCCGACGATGCCGTCAAAGTTGATCTCGCGCAGCATCAGGATCAGCGCGGCGCATGATTGATGGAGTCGCCGATATCAGCGCCGAGCAACTTGGCCGCTGCATCATCCAGCATGATGCCGTCTCCGGTCGGCGAAACGCCGCCGCAGCAGGCGCGAAAATCGGCCATGCGGCCATGTGCGACGATGCTGGGAACGCTGTGCTCCGTTTCCCCGATTGCCGTCAATTTATCGACCCGGGTCTGCATGATCGTGGCGATGTGGTCTGTCGCCACTGTCAGGGTCGGGCCGCCGTCGAAGATGTCGATGTAGTTTTCGTAGGCAAACCCCTCGTGTTCCAGCATCCGCATCGCCGCGCGTCCGGTCTTGTGCGGTACGCCGATCACCGCCAGCGCACTCTCCGGCAGAATCGCAGTGTAGATCGGATGTTTGGGCATCAGATCGGCGATGAACTGATTGCCATGGATGGCGTTGAAGTCGTCCGCCTCGCGGAAACTCATGCCGAAAAACCGCCCCGCAAGACCGTCCCAGAATGGCGAGCCCCCGGCATCATCATGCGCGCCGCGCAATTCGGCGATGGTCCGGGCGGCAAAGCGCTCACGGTGCTGCTGCATGAACAGGTAACGCCCGCGGGCCAGCAACGCGCCAATCCCGGTTGAGCGCTCCTGCGGATGGAGCCATAGCCCGCCGACTTCGCTTGAACCATCAAGGTCTGTCGAAAGCGTCAGCATTTCCGCCCGGATGGTCCGGTCCAGTTCCTTGCTGACCTGAGTCAAGGCGCTGAGGCGATAGCTGTAAAACGGCCAGTCCGAGCCGATCCTGGCGAAGATCTGGCAAGTGCCTCTGGCTTTGCCGGTGGCGGCATCCTCAAGGATGAACAGGAACAGATCGTCCGCCACTTCGCATCCATCGCGCGCAAACGAAGCGGCTGCACGCTCAAGCTTGGCCTTGAGGGTCGGGCGATCGGGGGGCAGGTTGGTAAAACCGCCCCCGGTGCTTTTCGCCATCTGATAGAGCGCGCCCAGATCGTCGGCACGCGCGGCCCGCAGAACAAAGCTCATGGCAGCCCTCCATTGCTCAGCCGGTGCAGGACCAGCGCGGTAAGGCGCGCGCGGGCGACCAGCGTGTCGATCAGCAGAAATTCGCCGGGTGTGTGGATTTCCCCGCCCAGCGCGCCCATGGTATCGATCACTGGCACGCCCATCGCTGCGATATTGTTGCCGTCGCAAACCCCGCCGGTATCCTTCCAGTCGAGCGGCTCGCCAAGATCGGCGGCGGTGCGGGCGACCAGCGCAAACAGCCGCTCGGTTCCCTCGCTGATCAGCTTGGGTGGGCGACCGAAACCGCCGTGGATACGGATCGCGACATCGTGTTCATCACTCACAATGGTTCTGATAATTTCGAGGATTGTTGCCGCTTCATCGGCGTCGCGCTGGTGCGCAGGCCGCATGTTGAACCGCACGATGGCGAGTTCGGGTACCATATTGTCCGGCCCGCCGCCATCGATCCGCGCAGGATTGATGCCGAGCGATGGCTGGCGGGCCTTGGCCAAACGCAGTGCAAAATCCGCAGCTGCGACAATGGCGTTGCGGCCCTCCTGGGGGTTGCGGCCGACGTGTGCGGAGCGCCCGGTGACCACCGCCGCGAAATTGCCCGAACCGGGCCGCGCCCGCGCCATCACGCCGCCCGCAAGCGACGGTTCGTAAGTCAGTGCCGCGAGCTTGCCTTGGGCCAGTTCACCAATGATCCTCGCCGACGAGCGCGAGCCGGTTTCCTCGTCGCTGTTGATCAGCACGTCATAGCCGAGGTCTGGCCCAGAAGCCTCGAACGCCAGCAGGCCGCTCAGCATCACCGCCAGCCCGCCCTTCATATCGGCAGTGCCCGGGCCGCACAGCGTCGTCTCGTCGATCCATGTACAGTGCTGAAATGCGTGGTCGGCGGCGAAGACGGTATCCATGTGGCCGGTGAGCAGCACGCGCTGGTTGGCGTCCGGGCGAACGCGGACCAGCAGATGCTGGCCGCAGACAATCGTTTCGAGATTGCCATTGGCGGCCACTTTTTCCACTGGATCGGGGTCAATGAGTTCGATTTCTCCCGGCAGCCTCGAGAACGCCTCAACCAGCAATTCCGCCACCACATCCAGCCCCGCGAGATTGCCGGTGCCGCTGTTGACCCCCGCCCAATCGAGCACATGGTCGAGCATTGGTTGACGCTCAATCGGCTCGACAAGCCGCCGCTCTTCGAGTGTGGGCCGGTTCATGGCCGCAGCATCGATGCGATCAGGTCGGCATTGCCCGCTGGCATTTGCGCCTCAAGGCTGGCCACCGGATAGGCGCAGTAATCGGCGGCATAGAAGGCGCTTGGCCGATGATTGCCGGATTCACCCAACCCGCCGAACGGCAGCGATCCCAATGCGCCGGTTGTAGGCCGGTTGCGGTTGATCACCCCGGCGCGGGCGTTCAGCAGGAACCGCTGCCACAGCGCGTCATCGCCGGTGACGAGGCCAGCGGCAAGGCCGAAGCGGGTGGCGTTGGCCGCTGCGATGGCCGCGCCGAAATCGCCAACCCGGCACACTTGCAGGACCGGCGCGAATATTTCCTCGTCGGGCGCGGCGATGGCGGTCCCATCGAGGATCGCAGGCGGGACGAAGGCATGATTTCGCCCTTCAATGTGGCCGAACGGCCGGACCTCTTTGGCACCAAGCTTCACCAGATGGCCAACTTGCCCGCGGGCTTTTTCGGCGGCCCTGATCGAGATCAGCGGTCCCATGAAAGGTTCCGGGGTGGTATCCCACGCGCCAATGGTCAGTCGGTCGGCCAGTGCGCCCACAGCCTCAATGAGCGCCGCTCCGAAGGTGTTATCCGGCACGATCAGTCGGCGCGCGCACGAACAGCGCTGTCCTGCGGTGATGAACGCCGATTGCACGACGATTGCCGCAGCCTCGGCAACATCGCCATCCCAAACCACAAGCGGGTTGTTACCGCCCAATTCGAGCGCCAGCATCACCCCCGGACGATCCGCGAACAGCCGCCGCAGGTGTTGCCCGGTGGCAGCGGAGCCGGTGAACAACAGACCGTCGATGTCCATGCCGGTCAGCGCGGCCCCGGTCTTCCGCCCGCCTTGCACCACCGAGAGCACGCCCTTCGGCAAGCCTGCCGCTGCCCATGCCGTCGTCATCGCTTCACCCGTCGCGGGCGTGAGCTCCGATGGTTTGAACACCACGGTATTGCCCGCGAGCAGCGCCGGGACAATGTGTCCGTTGGGCAGGTGTCCGGGGAAGTTGTACGGCCCCAGCACGGCCATCACACCGTTCGGCCGATGCCGCAGCACCGCTTCGCCAAATGGCGTGCCCGAGCGCCGCTCACCTGCGCGCTCGGCCTGCGCGGCGATCGAAATCTCCACCTTGCCGATCATCGAGCCGACTTCGGCGCGCGATTCCCACAAGGGCTTGCCGGTCTCGCGCGAAATTGTCTCGGCGAACGTGTCCCGGCGTGCCTCAAGCTCGGCCTTGAAGGCGCGAACATAGCCGATGCGCTCTGCCAGTGGACGGGCGGCCCAGTCCGGCAAGGCCTTGCGTGCGGCACCCACTGCCAGCGCGACTTGCATTTCGCTCGCCGCCGGACCCTCCCACAACAGCGCCCCGGTTGCCGGGTCGGTTGATTGCAGCAAGGCGCTCATTGCGCGCTCGTGACGGCAAAAATCCCGGTCGCATTGCCGCTGTCGAAGGAAAGGTCGATCCTGCCAGTTGCCGGGTCGACGTCGCGGCTAATGAATTCGAAGAATGAGCCCGGCACCTCGCGTTCGATCAGGCTGCCGTCGCCGACACGAAATTGCCGCCGCACTTTGGCGGCAAGGAAGGCGGTTTGCCTGACCCGGCCATTCGCCGAGACTTCGATTTTCGGCTTGAGCGGCATGCCACGTTCCAGCAATTCGGCCGCCAGCGCCGCGACGTCTGCCACGCGGTCTGTCGCATGATTGAAGGCCTGCCCTTCGGTCGCAATCCACGCCGCTTCGGGTGAATGGGCCAGCAATATCTCATAGTCCGCCAGCGCTGGCGGGGCATGATGCCGTCCAAAGGCCCTGACCAATCCCGGCAGTGCGGCCATGGCCAGTTCGAGTGGACAATGCCCGTCACGAGCAAGTAACCCAAGGGCGGCATGTTCGGCCTCTCCCAGCGGATCAACCGAATTGCCAAACACCCGCCGTGCGGCCAGCCGCGCCGCTTCCGGCAACTGGGCAACATGCAGTTCGCTGACGAAAAACTGCGGCACGCTCTCGGCAAAGTCGCGGTGGGCAAAGGCGTGGCCAGTCATGTGCAATTTCGGCAAGGGATAAGTGCCGACTTGCGCATAGCCCAGCGGCTCCAGAATCCGGGCGAAAGCGGCAATACCCGGCGGCCCCCCGCTGCTGAACCCATCGCCGGTGGATCCGTCAATAGTGCGGAGCGCGCCGTGATCGAAACTGACGGTACGCCCAGCGCCAACGGATCGCGCGACATATTCATCTGCCGTCGGCACTCGCTCCAGCAGTTCTGAAAACAATACGGCGTTGAGTGCCGTTGCGATCTGCGCCCGGTTCAGCGCGTCACTGACCGTAAGTAGCCGGGGTTCTATCGCCAGACTGCGCAGAATATAGCCGGTGCGCTCGTCGCCTAAAATCGACGTTACCAGCCGGTATAACAGGTAGCCATTTGGGATCATTGCCGACCCATTCAGTTTGACAATGCAGGATACTCCCCGACTGCCAAAACGCCTAGAGTCCGACGTATAATTTATTCGCCAAGCCAACTTCCTCGCAGACCCACCTCAGCAAAGTGCCCGCTCCACCGAATTCATGCCGGGTGCCGGGCCATATGCGCCTAAGGGGCATGTGCTGACCCGAACACGGGGCAGAGCGTTGGCCCGTGCGGCTCGAACGCGGCGGTGAAGGAACCGAACATGGCCAAGGCCCAGCGCAAGAGCACCAAGGAAGTCCGCAAGCCCAAAAAGGAAGGCCCTCCCAAAAAGAACGCCTCCGCCCCGACCCAAAAGGGCTTTGCCGTCGCCGAGGCAATCAAGCGCGTTTAACCCGCGCCTCCTCCCCTTCCCCAAATTACCGGAGCCGCGCTATGAGCCGAGCCATGAATATCCAGCTGACCGAAGCCGAAGTCAGCGCCAAGTGCGCCACCGCAGGCGTGATCATCAGCGCCATCGAACCACTGCTTTCGGGCGGCACGCACCTCGTCTGCCGCACCAGCGAAGGCGCTGACGAAATGCGCGTCCGCTTTAAAACCAACATGATCGAAGGCCGCGTCAAACGCGCCGCGTTCTACGTCCCCCGCGATCCACGCTAGAACACACGCAGAACAAACTGTCCTACATCCCCCGAACTCTGGCATAAGGCGCACCCCCGCCCCTAGCCAGAGTTCGCACCATGATCGACCAATCCCGCGCTTCACGCCCTCGGCCAAAGCACAAACGCGGCACCCTGCCCACCTTCACCCCGGTCCCGCGCTACCATAACCGCCACGACGGCTGGACTCCCGAACGCCAGCTTGGCTTTATCGAGGCGCTGGCCGATCTCGGCTCGGTCAAGGCCGCCGCCCGCGCCGTGAACATGACCCCCGAAGGCGTCTACCTCCTGCGCCGCCACCCCGAAGCCGCCGAATTCCGCAAGGCTTGGGACGCCGCACTGGCGCTCGGCGTGCAGCGACTGGAAGACGTCGCCATGGAACGCGCGCTCCTCGGTGTCGAAGTGCCGGTCTACCACTTCGGCGCCGTCGTCGGCACCCGCCGCGTCTATAACGACCGCCTGCTGATGTTCATCCTGCGCAACCGCGCCCCCAAACGCTTCGCCGCCGATGGCAAAGGTTATGACACCCAGACCCAAAGCCAACTCGCCCGCCTGAAAGCCCAGTGGCGCAAGGAATGGCAAGCCGAAGACGAAGCCCGCCGCGCCGTGGCCTCAGACCGGGCGCTGGAAACCCTGAACGCCAAACTGGAACTGATGCGCGAACGCGCTCTGGCGGAGAAAGC
>JBDUBN010000184.1:0-5723 GCA_040004085.1 Novosphingobium sp. | reverse complement strand
TTCTGAAACAGTGTGCCGCCGCGCGCCTTCCAGGTCAAACCCCAGCGGCTGCCCCGCGCCCCGTGGTACATCTCCGCCGCTTATGGACAAGGTGCATGGTTCCCGGCCCAACTTATACCGCTACCGCGATTGGCCATGCGGCACCGACTTGCAGCTACATGGGGAAATGCCGCGCTGGTGCGCTCTGCCCCTTGCCTGCCTGCGATGAATCGTTAGAGAGGCCGGGAACCGCAATCTGACGGAATGGTAGCATGGCAGATTTCTTCCCCGACGCGATCAGCAAGATCACCGGCAAAGGCCGCCATCACAAGGCACCCGGCGCCAGTAAAGTGAAGAAATTCACGGTCTATCGCTATGATCCCGACAGCGGCGAAAACCCGCGGTACGACACGTTCGAGATCAATCTCGAGACTTGCGGCCCGATGGTGCTCGACGCGCTGATCGCGATGAAGACCGATGCCGACCCCAGCCTCACTTTCCGCCGGTCTTGCCGCGAAGGCATCTGTGGCTCGTGCGCGATGAACATGAACGGACGCAACGGCCTCGCCTGCACCACCGCGATCGAAGACCTCAAGGGCGACATCAAGATCACCCCGCTGCCGCACATGGACGTGATCAAGGATCTGGTCCCTGATTTCACGCACTTTTATGCGCAATACGCCTCGATCAAGCCGTGGCTGCAAACCGTCAGCACCACGCCTTCGGGCAAGGAACGCCTGCAAAGCCCAGAACAGCGCGAAAAGCTGGATGGCCTGTACGAGTGCATCCTGTGCGCCTGCTGCTCGACATCGTGCCCCAGCTACTGGTGGAATTCGGACAAGTTCCTCGGCCCGGCAATCCTGCTGCAAGCCTATCGCTGGCTGGCTGACAGCCGCGACGAAATGACCGGTGAGCGGCTGGACGAACTGGAAGACCCCTTCCGCCTCTATCGCTGCCACACGATCATGAACTGCGCCAACGTCTGCCCCAAGGGTCTGTCGCCAGCCCGCGCGATTGCCGAAATCAAGAAGATGGCAGCGGAACGGCACGTTTAAGTCGGCATTAGAGGCGCTAGTAAATGAGCGACATTGTCGCACGTTATAATGCGCTGGTTGCAGCGGGTGAATTAAGGCCGGACGCCGAACAGGCCGCCGCCGCTGCCCGGCTGAAGACATTGCAGCACGAACTGGAAGCAGCGCCAGCCCATGGCCTGTTCGGCAAGCTGTTTGCCCGCAAGCCAAAACGCCTGCGCGGGGTTTACTTGTGGGGCGGCGTCGGGCGCGGCAAGTCGATGCTGATGGACTTGTTCCATGAGTGCCTGTCGATCCCCGAAAAGCGCCGCGTCCATTTCCATGCCTTCATGCTCGAAGTTCACGCCCTGCTGCGTGAGGAACGCAAGAAGGAGGCTGGCGACCCGATCCTGCCAGTCGCCGCTCGGCTCGCCTCGGGCTTCCGGGTGCTGGCGTTTGATGAAATGGTGGTCAACAATTCCGCGGACGCCATGATCATGAGCCGGTTATTCACGTCGCTGATCCTCGATCACGGCGTTACGGTAGTGACCACATCCAACCGCGCGCCCGGCCAACTGTACAAGGACGGCCTCAACCGCGAACACTTCCTGCCGTTCATCGCGCTGATCGAGCGTGAACTGGATGTGCTGGCGCTGAACGGCCCGGTCGATTACCGGCTGGAACGACTGGGCGGCATGGCAACCTGGCACTCACCCCTCGGCGATGCGGCCACCGCGCAAGTCCGCGAGGCTTTCTTCCGACTGACCGACTATTCACCCGAAGACAGCGAACACGTGCCATCGGCAGAGTTGGACCTTGGCGGCGGGCGCAAGCTGCACGTGCCGAAGAGCCTGAAAGGCGTGGCGGTATTCAGCTTCAAACGCCTGTGCGCTGAAGCGCGCGGGGCGGCGGATTACCTTGCGATTGCGCAAGCCTACCACACCGTCATCCTCGTCGGCATACCCAAACTCGGCCCGGACTTGCGCAACGAAACCGCGCGGTTCGTGACGCTGATCGACGCGCTCTATGAGCACAAGGTCAAGCTGCTGGTCACCGCCGCTGCTCCGCCGGATAGGCTTTACGAGGCCGACGGAACGGGCAATGAAGGCGGACGGTTTGAATTTGACCGGACGATCAGCCGCCTGATGGAAATGCAGAGCGATGATTATCTGGCGCTCGGCCACGGGGAGGATTGAGGAATGCCCACCGGAACTGATGCTACTCTGAGCAAGGTTCCGGCGATAACGCTGGGGTTCTGGGCAATCAAGATTCTCGCCACTACGCTCGGCGAAACCGGCGGCGACACGTTGTCGATGACCTATGAACTTGGCTATCTGGCCAGCAGCCTGATCTTCATCGTGCCGCTGATCCTGCTGATCATCGCGCAAATCCGCGCCAAGGGTTTTCACCCGGCGCTGTATTGGGCGACGATCATCGCCTCGACCACGGCGGGCACGACAATGGCCGACTTTGCCACGCGCTCGTTGGGAATCGGCTATACTGGCGGTTCTGCCCTGTTGCTGGCGATGGTCATGGGCAGCCTGTTCATCTGGCACCGAACCATGGGTACCGTCTCCGTCACCCGCATCGCCAGCCCCCGCGCCGAAGGGTTCTATTGGACGACGATCACGCTGTCACAAACGCTGGGCACTGCGCTGGGCGACTGGGCGGCTGACGATGGCGGCCTGGGCTATCTGGGCGGCGCGCTGGTGTTTGGATCGATCATGGCGGTGCTGGCCGGGCTGTATTTTACCAAAGCGGTCAGCAACGTGGTGCTGTTCTGGGCCGCATTCATCCTGACACGCCCACTTGGCGCCACCGTCGGCGATTTCCTCGACAAGCCGCTGGCACAGGGCGGTCTGGATTTCAGCCGTCCCGTTGCTTCGGCGGTGTTGTTGGCGGCCATCGTGCTGTCGATATGGCTATTGCCGCAGCGCGCGAGCCGCCCGCCTCCGGCATGATCGCGTTCAGTTGACCCCGTTCGCTGTTACCAGGAAACCGGAAGGCTGTGCCGCCCCCAATATAGCCAGGTGTCGATCCGGGTGCCGTCGCCCTGCAACTGCATCTGCGGCAGACGCGTGGTCAGCAACTTGAGCGCGATCTGCGCCTCCAGCCGGGCAACCGGAGCGCCGATGCAGAAGTGAACGCCCGAGCCAAAGGCAATATGCTGGCGCGCCTCGTTCAGCGGACGATCGAGGTCAAAGCGTTCAGGATTGGCAAACCGCTCGGGGTCGCGGTTCACCCCGGCGATCGAAAACATCAGCTTGGTATGTTCGGGCAGGTCGTGCCCGTGCATGGATACCGGGCACTTGCTGGTGCGCGAATGGGCGAGGACCGGCGGATCAAGCCGCAGGCTCTCCTCAACCGCGACGGGTATCAGTTCAGGCTGGGCCTGCAACCGCTGCCACAGGCTGCGATCCTGTAGCAAGCGCCACACCGCGTTGGTGATCAGCGAGGTAGTCGTCTCCTGCCCGCCGGTCATGAAAGCGGTGCAGACGTTGACAATCTCCATGTCGGTAAAGCGCCGCCCCTCCACCCGCGCGCACAGCGTGCGCGAGATGTAGTCATCAGAGATCACATCGCCGAGATGGTGCAGTTCAGGCTCCTCAATCCCCGCCTTGGCCAGCAGCGCACGCCGATCGGCGACCAGGCCCATGAAGTGCTCATAGATGACCTTGAAGATGGCCTTGTGCGAACCGCGCTCGGCATCATGGAACATCAGCATGATCAGCTCATCGGCCCACAATTTGTATTGCTGATGGTTTTCCAGAGGCGCACCCAGCATCATGCACATGACCTGCGCTGGCAGTGGCATGGCAAAATCATCATGCAGACAGCCGCCGGACTTCAGCAACATCGCGTCGATCAACTCGTTGGCCAACGTCTCGATACGCGGCTGAAGCCGCTTGATCTGGCTGGAATTGAGCCCCGGCAGCAGTGCATTGCGGAATTTGTTATGGAACGGCGGGTCCGTGACAATGCCGGTGTCATGGGCGGTATCCTTGGCCGCGTTGCCCCATTTGAACGACCACACCGGACTATCGACCAGTACTTCCTTCAGGATTTCATCGGTGCGGCTGGTAATCCAGAAATCGCCCGCCTCGCCCTGATAATGGTAGAACGGACACTTTGCCGCCAGTTCCGCAAAGCGGGGGCCGGGATCGGCCATGACTTCGGGCGAAACCGGGTCAAAGCGATATGATTCATTTTCCTTCATCGTTGTTATCCGCGCATCTGGCCGAGCACGAACTGCTCAAGCGTCCGGTGGAAATTCACCAGTTCCATCTCCTGCTTGGGATTGGGACGGGCATAGGCAAAGGCGCTGGATTTCATGCCCTTCTGCACCGATGACGGCATGGATACGGCCATCAAGTGCTCCATACCAGCGGTAGCCTTGCGAAGCTGCCGTTGACGCCGGTGCGGATTATCGGCTCGGCGGCGGGATCGAGCGACCAGTCAGCAATGCGCGGCAGCCATTCCTCCAGCAGGATCTTGATTTCGAGTCGTGCCAGCATCGAGCCGGGACAGACGTGCGACCCGGCTCCGAACGTCGACTTTGTGGGCGACTTGCGTGCGAAATCGATCGTCAGTCCGTTGGGATAGTCATCCGGATCAAGCGCACCGAATGGTGTCGCCAAGACCACCGATTCCATGGCCCTCATCGTCACACCGTGGAATTCGATATCATTGCGTACCACGCGACCGGTGTTGGTTAGCGCAAAAGCGCGCAGGAATTCCTCGACCGCACCGTTGATCAACTTGGGATCGGCGGCAAGCTGGCGTCGCAGTTCCGGGTGTTGCGCAAGATGGTGCATGATGTGCCCGAGCATCGAGGCCACGGTATCAAGCCCGCCAATCAGCAGCAGCGAGGTGACGCTTACCGCATCCATGAAGCTGATCGGCGCACCGTCGATCTCGGAACGGACGATCCGGCTGATCAGGTCTTCGCCGGGATTGGCCTGCCGCTCGGCAACCTTGCCCGATACGTATTCGAACAGGACGCGCATCGATTCTGCCTTGGGAGCGTCAGCCTCGACTTGGGCATTGGCCAGTGGCAGCAGCTTCAACCGGTCTTCTTCGGGCAGATCGACCATCGCCATGAAGATCTTGATCGGCAGGTGCTGGGCAAATTCCGTTACGAATTCGCACTGCCCGCGCGGCTTCATCGCCTCAATCAATCCGATGGCCAGATCGCGCGCGCCTTCTTCAAGTTTCTTGATCGCAAGCGCGGTGAACGCCGAAGCGAACAACGCCCGGTATTTGAGCTGGCGGGGCGGATCAGCCTCGATCGGCACAAGCTTGAGCGGGTTTTCCGGCAGGCGCGGCAGGGTCAGGCCGAACTCTGAGGAAAAGCGTTCGCTGTCGGCAAATATCTCATTCTGATGCGCCCGCCGCCGCGAAACCCAGTGGCCGCCATTATAGGGCGACCAGAAGATGTCGGGCAGACCCCGGTCCTGCATGGCCTTGTAAGACTCGAAATATCCCAGCCCCGATTGCAGGGGACGATAAACATCGAAATCGACCACCAGATCCGCGGGAACGTGGTCGGGAACGTTTTGTTCCGGCACGGCAGCAGCTGCCATCTATGGCTCCTAATTCGGATTTCTCTTCAGCTTGTCGTGCCGCATTGTACCGCCGTCGAGAAGTATTGCGTCGCCTTTATCATGCTTGCGATAAAGCGGTCCGGACGCCATTGATCAGTTGCGCCACAAGGGCAAAATGCCACTGTGGCGC